>JAYVXN010000219.1:0-6071 GCA_043785085.1 Bdellovibrionales bacterium
GAAATATTGAGTGACGCCGCCGCTGTGACGCCATTGACTTGCGCCGCACTGGAAACTTTCGAATCCCAGTAGACGTTGAAAGCTCCCTGGGCACTACCCGCTGCCGGACCTTGCACATAAATATCGGTATCAAGAAAGTTTCTCTGTAGGTTAATGCCGAAATAACTATCCTGAATATTGCGACCGCCGGTAATGAAATGCTTTCCATCCACTAAAAATATTTTTTTATGACTGCGGTGATTGCGATTCCAGGGCAGAACAGAGGTATTGTAGTATTTGAATTCAATATTTTCGCGGAGTAAAAGTGCGACCGTAGCCGGATCGATGCGATATTTGTTGCTCTCCCCCTGCAGCCAATCATCAACCAGAATCCGAACGCGAAAGGCCGGTCCCAGTTGGCGTTTTCGATTGATCAACTCCTGAAGCAGCAAGCGGCCGCTGACATCCAGATCGAAAACATAGGACTCAATATCCACTTCTTTCTGGGCATTGCGGATCATAAAAAGACGTAAGGCGAGATCTGCGGGGCCATTTGATAAAAGCGCCACCTGATGCGGCATCAGATTGCGTGCCGTGAAGCGCGCATCGCCAACTTGCACAGGTGGTGTGGGCAGTTGAGCTGTCGTACGTACGACAGCAAATAACGGAATTCCCTGACTAGCTTCAGCCGGTGTTTTTGACAACAGTAGCGCCGAAAATACGCTTAAAATAAACCGACCCATGTGCCGCATTCTTCCTCCTGCAGTGCTTTTCCAATACAAGGTTTATGCCAGGAATAAAGCCTGCTTTTACTAGGGCGAAACGCTAATTAACTTAGACAAATTTCATTAGTGTCAATAACGTGGACAGAAGGTTGGCCATGACCCGGCCACATGGCAGTGTGGCTTTCGTTGTGTCAGAGTGACACCCTAATACCCAATGCGAATCACCCGGTCATTCGTGTAATGTACACGCCCTAGTTTATCGCCCTTAATCGGCCGAACATAACGACACTCAACAATCAGCATTTCAAACTTCTCACCGTGCAAGGCTTCGGCACTTTTATGCAAAGACTGCTCAATCAACCAACGGCCGGTTTGCAGAAACTCCACATCACTGACGGCCCGATTTCTCGTCCTCCGTAAAATGGCGTGCGCACCAGGCTGATCGCGCAGGTGCAACCAATAATCAAAGGGCTGGGCCTTTCGTAAAAGGGCTAAATTATCAGCGGCGGATTTGCCGATATAGGCTTCAAGATCAGCAGAGAGCGTCAGCGTTCGCCCACGAACCTGGGCTTTTTTCATAAGGCCAGGCGACGCCGTTTTACCAGGGGCTTGTGGGCCTTTTTGCATGATCAATGCGATTTCTTTTTCAATTTGCAGCAAGCGCTCTTGGGTGCCAGCTTGTTTGCGCTGATTTTCTTTCTGGCGGTGAAAGCAGCGCTCAATATTCCATGAAAGACTTTGCGCTGGATCAATGAACTCTTGCCACTCCGACGGCACATTCAAGGTGGCGTGGACCTTCAACCATTCTCCGATTTCGGCCCAATGATCAGACTTTTGTTGCGCGAGTGTTTCACGCATTTTTTCCAGAGCTCGCTGCCTTTTCTCAATACTCCGACGCCATTCCTTTTCAATACCTTGGCTATCGCCATCACTGGCTTGAACTTTGACGGCACGAGTGTTTTGGCTCTTCTCCCACTGTTCTTGAATCTCAGACCAGCTTCGTTTCGCACGTTCTTGCTCGGCCCCAGAATCACTTTGCACGGGCAGATCTTTTGGCTTCAACAGAGACAAACTCTTACCCTGTGCGAAAGCAAAAATATTCTGGCCGTGCGGAAACAAACGGATCTCAAGGTGAAAATCCGAATCAGCCGCATGAAACTGCAATATCAAAACCCGACCGAGGTCTGGCGGCACACTGACCTGAGAAAGACGTTTACCTGTCAAATGCGCCTTGATAAACAAAGCCAGAGGCTTCGTTTGTTTTTTTCTTGGCGGAGGATTTTTAATAAAGCGAACGACACAAGGCCGTTGCGGCTGCAAATCAAACCAGAGCCAAAAAATCTCGCGCTGCTGATAAAAGGCAAGGCCGACCTCTGAGGTTGTCATGAAGACATCCTGTAGCTGCGCCCCGACCAAAGCCGTCAGCTCCTGCGCAATATCGTTTAGCTCTTGGACAGTTATCGAATTCATGCTGTCTGATCCTACGGTGCTTCACGGAGACTGACAAGCCGTGGGTCCAAAAATCACTGACGATCAACAAGTTTTCCCAACAACAGCCGATAGGAAGCGTGAAAGGAGGCCCGCCGATGCCAGCACAGGATCCACTGTATCATCTTTTTGAGCAGCACCTTCTCAACGCCCTGGTTGAAAATGAAAGCACGGAGGACTTCCTTAATCGTGTCGTTCAGGACTATCTCGGCACCCTCGACCGCCAAGGGATGATTCCACGCGGCCAAATTAGCATCATTGAATCTGATCTGAAAGAAGAAGTCCTGGAAATGTATCGCAAGAAAACCTATGGCCACTTTAGCTTAGCGAGCTTTCGCAAGAACTCGGATCGCACCGCGAATAAGAGCTCGGCACGCAAGGAAGAAAAGCCGCCCGTCGCTGCCGTCCCGACCAAGCGCCGCCGCTCCTGTTGACAAGCTCGCGCTCATTTTATCTAATCAATTCATGAAAAAATTTTTGCTACTCTTGGGTTTCAGTCTACTCAGTGCCTGTGCCACGTCCGCTCCTGAACCCGTCCCGCAGCCGGAGAGAGGTCCTGTTGATCCAGAAATGCAAAAATTTTATCATGAACTCAGTCAGTGTCTTTATCCCAAAATGTCCGTACTCGCCGAGCCGATTGTTCCGGGATTGCAAATTAGTATGGCGGGTAAAAAAAATGTCAGCACTGTTCTCGGTGTTGATATTAGCAAAGACGGCAGTGTGCAAACTGTCACGGTCTTAAAAGGCTCAGAAATCCAGGATCTCGATAATCTCGGTATCGACACATTTCGAGCCTGCTCACCTCTGCCGATTTCGTCTGCGAGCCTTTATGCCAAACTTCAAGGCCGCGTGACCTGGCAATTTAAGTTTCAGAAGTAAAAACTGCTCTGCGACATTTATCTTTTAAACGTCACGCATTCTCTAGCAAGAGCCGGTTATTTTTGAGTTGAGTGCGAGCGCACCGCCCAATGTTGGCTATTCATACAATTATTCTGCAGCGCAGATCATCCATCACTAGACAAGACTCGAAGTTTGCGTTTTATTTGGCCCATGAAAACAATCAAGGAGTCATCAGCTATGATGAATTTAGTGAAACTCACGAGCATAATTTTATTAGCGGTGCTGCTGCATTTTTCTCTCGCCCAAGCGGCGACGGCCAATACCTATCAGGTCACCGGCACGGTGAAAGGGGTGACCAGCGACATGATCACTGTTGATAAGGGCGGCGAGATTTTTGAAATCGCACGCGATTCTTCAACTAAAATGACGGGTGAGCCGAAAGTGGGCTCTAAGGTCACGGTGAAATATCGTATGACAGCCGCGGCGATTTCCGGCAAAGAAAGCAGCACATCTTCAAGCACTAAAGCAGCCGATAAAAAATTAAAAAAATAATCCACTTAAAAAGCGCGCCACATAGACGCGCTTTTTTTAGGAATGTGTCCGTTTCTTCGCAAAGACTCAATTTGCCAATCCCCGTTGAGCGCCAGAGAATTGTCTGAGATTCAGAACGACTTTTGCAAAAGGGGTACAGATTGGATCTTCAAACTCGACCGACCTTTTCTCCCGAGCTTGAAAGCCGCTCGCAGCTCTTAGACGGATTTCAAAACGTCCGCAAAACTACGGAATTAATTTGCGCGCCCCTAGAAACTGAAGACTATGTCGTCCAACCTTCAATGGATGTGAGTCCGCCGAAATGGCATCTGGGCCACACGACTTGGTTTTTTGAACGTCAAGTTTTGTTGAAATTCGGTCTGCAGGATAAAGCCTTTCGCGACGATTTTGAATACGACTTTAACTCCTACTACGAAACCTTTGGTAACCGCATTGAGCGTACGGCTCGCGGCCACTATTCACGGCCGACCGTGCGTGAAATTTACGCTTACCGCAATTATGTCAACGAGACTCTTTGCCATTGGATCAAAAACACCAGCGAAGAGAATTTGGGCAAAGCCTCAGCGATGATTGAGCTCGGATTACAGCATGAGCAACAACATCAAGAACTTTTGCTCATGGATATCAAAGCCATCTTTGCCCAACAAAAGTCGGATGATCGCCTGCGCCGGGAGCCACCTGTCGCCCTCACCGCTCTGCGTTTTGAAGCGATTCCCGGTGGACTCTATGAAATCGGCGCGGCCACTGACCAGTTCAGCTTTGACCATGAGTGCCCACGCCATCTTGAATATTTGCCGGATTTTCGCATCGGCACCCGCCTGATAACGAATGCCGAATATTTAGAGTTCATCGAAGATCACGGCTATGACAATCCGCTTTTATGGCTTTCAGATGGCTGGCGCTGGCGTCAAGAAAATCAGATCTCCGCGCCACTTTATTGGACCAACCGCGACGGACAATGGTTGAATCGCACGCTTTTCAGCCAGCAAGAACTTCAATACAATGAACCGGTTTGCCATATCAGCTACTTTGAAGCAGATGCTTTTGCTCGCTGGGCGGGAAAAAGGCTGCCGAGTGAATTTGAATGGGAAGCTGCAGCCCAGCGACTCATGGATAAGGATCATCCAGCTAATTTTCTCGAAAGCCGTAACTACCACCCGCGCCCCGCAGACTCTCGCCACCACAGTCAATTTCTCGGCGATACCTGGGAGTGGACAGCGAGCGCATTTTCTCCCTATCCCGGCTATCGCGAACCAAAACAGGAATTATTTGAATACAATGCGAAGTTCATGGTCAACCAAATGGTCTTACGTGGCGGCTCCTGTATGACTCCGCAGAGCCATGTCCGCCTTTCCTACCGAAACTTCTTTCAACCTGAAAAACGCTGGCAGTTTTCAGGTTTGAGGCTGGCTGAATGACTGCAACGACACAAACCGAAAATTTGACACCAGATCTGCAACCGATTGTTTCCGGGCTCAGCGCCGCCCAAAAGTATTTGCCGACGTGGCTGCTCTATGATGCCAAGGGTAGTGAAATTTTTAACGCTATCACCGAACTTCCGGAATACTACCTCACACGCTGCGAGCTGGAGATCTTACAAAACCACGTCACCGATATCAGCGCGCAAATGGGTCATCCCCCTTTTCATTTTGTAGAATTCGGTGCCGGCGACAGCCGTAAATCTCGACTTCTTCTCGCTGAACTAGTCAAGCAGGAGCAAATTTTATCTTACGTCCCAGTAGACATTTCACTCACGCCGCTGATTCATCTCAAAGCAAAGCTTAAATCAGAACTCCCGAATCTCGTCTGCGCGCCCTTGCACGCGGAATATTTTGCGGCCTTAGGAGAGCTGCGAAAAAACGCGAGCGACCGCTTGGTTATCGCCTTTTTGGGCTCAAATATCGGCAATCTCGATCCGCACTCACGCGAGAGGTTTTTGCGAACGCTCCACTCGTATTTGAAACCGCAAGATCAGATTCTGATTGGCTTTGACCTTAAAAAAGACGTGCAGCTCATGCATCTCGCCTACAATGACAGGGCCAAACTCACAGCACGCTTCAACCTCAACGTCCTTTCACGCTTGAATCATCAACTCGACGCTGACTTCAAACCCGACTTATTTCAACATTATGGCCATTACGATATCCACAAAGGAGCGATGGTGAGCTATTTGCTTTCACGCCGTTCTCAGCAAGTTCATTTGCGCCGACTCGGGCAAACGATCTCATTTTTGGAGTTCGAAGCCATTCATATCGAAGACTCGTATAAATTTACGGAAAACGAGATCAATCGGCTCGCTCTTGATAACGGTTTCGTGCCGCGAAGCAATTGGACCGACGATCGGCATTGGTTTCTCGACGCTCTTTGGGAGGCACGGACGCTGCAATAGCTAAGGACCTGTGACGAAATAACTTAGACATTTTCGCGCAGCGGATTTTGAGTCAGACCGAGGCGCTAGCCCGAAGGACTAGCCAGCGGCTAATTCGA
>JAYVXN010000220.1:0-1781 GCA_043785085.1 Bdellovibrionales bacterium
GAAGCTCCTGCAAGGGCTGGCCTGGTAGACTGTCAGGCAAGCCAGTCCTTCAGGAGCATCGCTTGCGATAATTTTTTTAAAATGATTTATGTGGTGAGTAATGACTCTGCGATTTCGCGAGAGTCCATTTTAAATAAAAGGGATGAAGTGATGCTCATTAAAATCATAAAGTGTGACGTCGATACGTCACTTTGACTTGCGCAAACGAAAAATAAAAAAAATTAGCCAAAGAAAATCACGGGTAAATTGAGCCTTGAGTACTTCAGCACGACTTTTTGCCGTAAAAGGCTGCGCGACTTTTCACTTTCCTCCATACTCTATGATAGTTGGCTCTCGAAGATCCAACACAACGGTGCGTTCCTCTCGGGTCTTCTGGGCTTCGTGTTTAATCCTGAGGATTCGTTTATATACGTCTCTTCCATAAAATTCACCGATGCCCCCGAACCGTGCCGACTCTCACGCTCGAGATAAGATACTCCCTTTAAACCAACTCCTTTCAAATCGAAGAACATCTTGCGCCGCTATATTTCCAGGTCACCATTGTTACTTTGCAGGATACCAAATCACTGCAAATACCTGCTAGAATAAAATCGGCCAGAGGAAAATTTCTTCTAAATTTGAGCCACATTTATGGCTGATGGCACTTATTCGCCTTCGCGCAAGTCAGCGTGCCATATCGACGGCACATCATTGGTTAGCAACAGTCCTACTGACTGCAGAAAAGGGATTTAGAACGGTGAAAGGCTTTAATGATATCAAGCTTGTGATCGCAAACATCAAAAAGCATCATCAAGAAATCTTTGACAAAAAGAATGAGTTGGCGGCATAAAGTGCAATCAGGTGCTTTTTCTCTCGGGTACTTTCAACTAGAAAAAAGAATTCATCTAAAGCGCATTCAACCTTGGTCAGACAGATCAAGGAAGCTAGCGTACTCAACGACTATTCGCGAAATATCTAATCCAACTTGATAGACAAGCCGCTGATTGTCAGATTGGCTAAGTTGATACTCCACGATACGTTTAATTGAATGATTTTTTTTGTCAATGACCAGGAGTCGGACCGGCCCATCTTGATCTAAATGCCAGGTCCCATCCGCAGTAGCATAGAGGACGATCGAACGATGTTGATTGGTCATAGTTGCCCCATTAATATATCCGAATTCATTTTGTAACTCTTGATTTTCTTCGAATTCCTTTATTATAGGCTTGAGCATGCCAAAACTGACTCGTTCGCCCGCAGGTATCTGATCGTGAGAAAGTTGTCTCTCAAAATTAAATAGGTGTTCCACATTTTGGACCACCAAATCGCCCCTAGAATCTCGACGGTAGGATATAAAAAAAACCTTTGTTGGAATTTTTGATGTCTTGTCAAATATAGTAACAGACTGAATCGGGTTTCCTGAAATTGAAATGACTAGTTGGTGTTTTTCTATGTTTATCAAACCAGTAGATTGGGATTTCTTAGCAGACTCGAATTCATTTATTGCGCCTTTATGTACAAATATAGAGTTACAGATTGCGACCTCGGCAGCTTTGGATTGGCAAACTATTAGAAAACAAACTGCCATTGAAAATGCCGGCACAAGCAAAAGGGTTTTGTTCATAAATCCTCTGTCAATTGGGTACGCATGTGACACATTTTGGCGTCTTTCTACTATAGAAATATTTTTCGTTCGGCCTCAACACGACTTAAGCAAATGACAGTCACCACAACTTCAACTTATGTGCCAGAATCACTTCTTCGTGGGGCCTCCCTCTCCAAATTCGTAGTATAGCAACATA
>JAYVXN010000221.1:0-1780 GCA_043785085.1 Bdellovibrionales bacterium
GCGGGCAGCGCCTGCATCGCCGCAGCGATTTAGAAGCGGCCTTGCGAAAGAAAAATCTGGAGCCTGCGAGTTTTGAAAGCCACTTGCGCATGTTCGAACTGGGAATGCCACCGCATGGCGGGTTTGCCATTGGTGCTGAGAGATTGACGGCGCAGATTTTAGGTTTGAGTAATATTCGCGAGGCGACACTTTATCCGCGTGACAGAAATCGGCTCGCACCCTAAAGGCGGCTAAGATCAAGTGTGAGTTGTTTTCCGAGCCATAGTGGGTGCACGGTATGATCTATCATATCGTCACCCGTTACGGGATGAATTAACACCGAGTGATCTTGGTGGTGCAGCATCAGCCAAGTCACGACGTCATTGAATTCGCTATTGGCAAAGTCGATTTCAAACATCGGCACGGGATGCGGGCCAATGGGTCGATCCACTAAGCGGCTCACTCGGGCCTTTGTCGCAAAAGCGCTGCTGACTTCGCCATGAATCTTTTCTGCCGAAGCGCGGGTCTCAGCTGTGAAATATAAGTGGGCATGAAAGCCTTGAATAATGGTCTGCATTGTTTGTCGACATTAGCATATTGTCTGGCTAAAACAACGAAATGGACACACGACTTGATAAACTCATTGAGCTTGCCAAAGATTTCTACCAAAATGGCGACCCTGGTCATGATTTCGCTCATGTCTTGCGTGTCATGGAAACCGCGCGCGATTTCGCAGTGAAACTCGGTGCCGAGCAAAACATTCTTCTGCCAGCCACTTTGCTTCACGATGTCGTGAATTTGCCAAAAGACCATCCCGAGCGAAAACAAGCGAGCTCCTATGCCGCTAAAAAAGCTTCTGAAATTTTACAACAGCTGGGTTTTAGCGAGGCCGAAATATCTCGCGTCACCTTGGTTATTTTAGAGCATAGCTATTCACTTGGTAAAACGCCGACGTCACTTGAATCCGAAATTCTGCAAGATGCTGATCGTCTTGATGCTCTCGGTGCTGTAGGTGTGATGAGAACCGTCAGTTGTGGTGCCCGCATGGGAGCCGCCTACTATCATTTGGACGAGCCTTTTGCAGAGAAGCGTGAACTGGATGATCGCCGTTACACCGTCGATCATTTCTTCAATAAGCTCTTGAAATTATCGGAAACCATGAACACCGAACCGGGTCGCTGCGAAGCGCAGAAGCGCACGGTGTTTATGCAGGAGTTTCTCGCGCAACTAAAGAGCGAAATTCAGCCGCGAATTTAAAGAAACTTATTTTTATTGAGGCTCAGATTTTCGGACGATTGCGCCAGAGCTTCCTCAAGAATAGCCTTCTTTGATTTAGCCTTTTGAATCGAGGGCACGGTTGCCTCGACTTCATTTACCAGCCGCAGATCATCTTCGCGGGGGAGCATGCCAGTCAATGCGGTAATGACAGATTCCGCCCGACGAAAGAACTGCGTGTGCCCAAGGGTCGGATTCATCCAACCGGTTGTAATACAGTAGTCGGCATCATGCGGTTTGATATGGTGAATGCGGTGATCTTCTTTGGAAAGGATCAGGTGCAGGCGTTGAGCGAGGGTGACATACCACGGAACGCGAATGGAGTGCGCCCACTTGTGAATCTGATTGGTCATCAGGCTCCAAAAACAAAGCGACAAAGTGAAAATGAATCCGAAGACCGCAAGGCCCGAAGGTGCACTCGGAATTAAGAAGAGACAAACAAGTAAAAGGGGCAAGGCCACTAAAGCGGTGGCGCCATTGGTTTCAATGAAATCATGGTGACAAATCGCTGCCTGATCGACGTGAT
>JAYVXN010000222.1:0-6060 GCA_043785085.1 Bdellovibrionales bacterium
AGTTTATAAGTGCCTGGTTTATCCATCGGTCCACTTTTCGGCAGTCTTCAATTTTAACTCAACCGTCCAGACCCAAGTCGTGTCTCGCTTCAGCTTGCATTAGAATGGGTTTAATCGCATACTACCGCCATGAAAAACGAAGACAAGAAACTCGACGCTCATCTTTTTATTTGCACCAACCTTCGCGACAAAGGTGAATCCTGCGGACAAAAGGGCAGTTCTGATTTACGTGATCGGCTGAAAAAGATCTCAAAGGATCCAGACAAGAAATGGCGCGGTCATGTACGTATCAATAATGCGGGATGCTTAGGTCATTGCGAAGAAGGCATCGTTGCCGTGCTTTATCCTGAGGGAAAATGGTTCACGGGACTCAAGAGCGATGACGTGACCCCACTCGAGAGAGCGGTCCAACACGCGGTGGATCAAGATAAAAACAAGAAATAAACTTGTCCAATTTGACAAGAAGTACGGCATTTGCGAAGCATGGGGTTTTTAGTGCAGATCAGGTGTACCTTTAAAATTTAAAGGAGTTTCGCATGGCCAACGTTCAAAATCCGTCACACTCCGGTCAATCACACAATAAGATCACAGATAAACGCACACAAGTAAAAGAGCGCGAACATGATTCGACGGCTCGCGACAACTTATCTGGAGACTATGCTGGACATGAAAACCGGGGACCAGCGGCGCATCAGAAAGACAGCTTCCAGCATGACACCGATTTACGGCAAAGAGATTTTGCGGTGAAACGTGACACCACTCGTGAGCGCAAAGGCTAAAGGGCGCAATTTATACCTGCTCCTCGGTTTTGCTTATGCCCAAATGCAACATTCGGTTTTGCCTAATCGGCATTTTGTTCCAGAAAAAGAATTGTGAGCGTGATTTGACAAAGCGAAATTCGAACCCATCTTTAAAACATGGAAAACCTCATCAATTCATTATTACCTGTGTTGCCCATTCGAAACGTCCTGATCTTCCCCGGCATTGCGCTACCTTTGCGTGTCGGGCGCGACAAGAGCATCGCGGCTGTGAAGCAAGCTTATGAGAAAGATGGATGGATCATCTGTGTTCTGCAGAAAGATGGTCTGCAATCGCCCTCGTCCGATGTGAAACCGGCTGATTTATATAAAGTGGGAACACTTTGTAAAATTGAAAAGCTGCGTGGCTCAGAAGAAGAAGGTTACCAAATTTTTGTTCGCGGTGTCTCTCGTGTTCGTATCAGTGAATATAAAGATGATGCGGGCCTGATTGAAGCCTATGGTGACGACCACAAAGATGTTTTCGATACCGATGAAAAAACCACCAAAGCCCTTTTGCAGAGTTTAAAAGTTCTCGGCAAAGACATATTAAAAATTCTTCCGGCCGAGACCGAACAGCTGGCGAAGCTCATCGATGCCATTGATGACCTCGTTTATTTGACTCATGTCTGTTCAGGAAACTTGGAAATCGCACTGCCCAAAAAGCAAGAGCTTCTGGAGATGGTCTCCATCAAAGGCCGCGCCTTATATCTGCTTGAGCTGATGCAGTCTTTTAAAGATCAGTTGCAGGTACAAAGTGAAATTCGCGATAAACTCTCGCATCGCCTGGGTCAAAATCAGCGTGAGGCAATCTTGCGCGAGCATTTACGCGCCATTAAAGAAGAGTTGGGCGAAGGAGATAGCTCTCCGGATGCGGAAGATTTCGATAAAAAAATCGAAAAAGCAGAAATGCCTGCTGATGTTGAAAAAGTCGCACGTGAAGAATACAAACGTCTGAAGTCTCTCGGCAACCAGTCGCCTGAGACGCACGTGATTCGCAATTACTTGGACCTTCTTTGCGCCATGCCGTGGACGAAGAAATCCGATTCATCAATTGATTTGGATAAGGCCCGTGAGATTTTAGAAAACGATCACTACGGCCTGGATAAAATTAAAAAAAGAATTTTGCAGCATCTTGCCGTGATGAAGCTGAAGCAAGACGGCCGGGGATCGATCCTGCTCTTTGTTGGACCCCCCGGAGTTGGCAAAACCAGTTTAGGGCAAAGTATCGCCAAGGCACTCGGGCGCAAATTCGTGCGCGCGAGCCTCGGTGGTTTGCGCGATGATGCAGAAATTCGCGGACATCGGCGCACCTATATTGGGGCGATGCCAGGACGAATCGTTCAAGGCATCAAGCGTGCCGGAGAAAATAATCCGGTAATGATGCTCGACGAGATTGATAAGTTGTCGCGCAGTTTTCAAGGCGATCCAGCCAGTGCGCTTTTGGAGGTCTTGGACCCTGAACAAAACGCGAACTTCATGGATCACTATTTGGATGTGTCGTTTGATTTATCGCATGTGTTTTTTATCGCAACGGCCAATTCACTGGAAAGCATTCCCGGTCCACTTTTGGATCGCATGGAGGTCATTGATTTGACCGGTTATACGACAGCTGAAAAAATGCATATTGCGAAAAATCATTTGCTTCCGAAGCAGCTGGGTGAGCATGGACTGTCAGCGCAACAATTGACAATTAATGACGACACTTTAATGCATGTGATTACCCATTACACCCGTGAAGCGGGCGTGCGTGAGCTGCAACGTCGAATTGCAGCGATTTGCCGAGCCAAAGGTGAGACGGTCCTTCGGGCGAAGCCTGAGGAATTACCGATTCGTGTACAGTTGCGGGAGTTGGATGAAATTCTTGGAGCTGAACGATTTATCCATGAGGTCGCTGAACGAGTGGTACCCCCGGGAGTCGTGACGGGCCTTGCCTGGACTCCGGTCGGTGGAGATATATTGTTTATTGAATCCAGTCTGATGCCCGGTAATGGAAAATTGACCCTCACGGGTCAATTGGGTGATGTGATGAAAGAGTCAGCACAGATCGCCTTGAGCGTGGTGCGTTCACATCTGCCAGTGATTGCGGCGCAGCTGGATTATGACAAAAAAGACCTGCATGTGCACGTTCCTGCTGGAGCGATTCCCAAAGATGGTCCATCGGCAGGGATTGCGATGTTGACGACGATTGCTTCTTTGTTCTCTGGACGAAGTGTCAGTCCGAAGTTGGCCATGACCGGTGAAATCACTTTGAGGGGAGCCGTGATGCCGGTGGGCGGAATCAAAGAGAAAGTGATTGCCGCGCATCGGGCCGGAATTGAACGAGTGATTTTGCCGGCGCGCAATCAGCGTGATTTGCGTGAGGTTCCCGAAGAGGTTCGCTCGCAGCTGCGCTTTGATTTCGTTGAGACAGCTGATCAAGTATTAAAACTTGCACTCGGATTAGAGCTGCATCCTGAACCGTTGCAATGGCAAACAGCAGCGACCACCAATCCAGGTCCGGTGTTGGGTTTACCGTAGTCCTTCACGCGCGCTTCATCTTTGCAATAGCCAAGTTCTTCCGTGCAAAAAACAAACAAAATAGAAAACCCACGAGCAAGATAGAGTTTGCGTGAGTCGATTTAATGGTCTTTCTTCCATTCTAAACGGCCGTTAGTTCGACGCAAAAAAGCCAAACAAGATCGGGAAGGTCGCAAACTCTCGAAGGGCCGTGCCCGCGAACTTCGTAAGCCGGTTTCCCTGTCAAACTAAATTAAAAAAATCGCCCTGAACGTGGAGCGCGACATCATGATCATTCTAAACTACGACAAAAGAAATCCTTCAACCAGGCTCTCAGCCGCGAGGCATAGTCCTAGAGTCGCGTCGGTTTGTTGACGCCGCTGGAAGTTTTTTAAACGAGCCTCCAAGCGGCGGTTGCAACTGGGACCGAATCGTGACCAAGCTTGCATTTTAATTCTGAGAATGCCAGGCTACGTGAATGCGGAAAATTCTTTTTTTATTCCTTGTTTTAATGAGCACAATGGCTCACGCCGAAACTAAACCCGTCCACGCCAGTGAACCATTGAGCAAGGGTTTTATGCCCTTTGATCTCAGTTTGCCGAAAGCTCCGGAGCGACACCGGGCCACGTTCTGGCCACAGTTTGCCTGCGTTTTTTTACCCGGCTTTGATCAGTGGTGGGAAGGGCAGGATCAAAGCGGAATCTTCTACAGTGGCACCGCAGTTCTCGGGCTCGATATCGCGCTGAATGCGTCGCGATCGATCGACAAAAATACCTCGACCTCACTCGACAGCCGCGACAATCGCGTACGCCAGGCGACGTTGGGGCTGCAGCTTTATCAAGATTCAGGTTTTCTCAGTGCCTATCATAGTTTTCGCTCGGCCGTTCGCACCCGCCAGACCGACGGAGAGTTTCAGTTTTTAAAACACGAAGAAAACGGCGCAGATCTTTTGCTAGCTCCGCTGCATTTTTCGTTTTTGACCGAGCCGTCGACGTTTATCCCCTTAGGAATTTTCGCTGGTATTTCGACCTTTTATTTAAGCTCAGGCAATTCGAATCGCGCTCGCAATTTCACTATCAGTGACTCCTTCTATGCATCGGCCTTCTCCTATGGTGCGGGAGTCACTGAGGAAGCCGCCTTTCGCGGCTGGTTGATGCCTGAATTTATGAACAGCTGGCAGAGTGAATTTTGGAGCAACACCGCAACCGCAGTGATTTTTGGCGCCGCCCATTTATCTGGCGACAATCCGATTCCTTGGCCGCAATTTGCACTCGGCTGGTATCTCGGCTGGCTTGCGCAAAAAAATGACTGGCGCATTTCGCAGGGAATATTCGTTCATGCTTGGTGGGACGTCATTGCCTTTACGGCGGCCTACTTAGATGATCCCGGCTCGTCAAAAAACCGGGTTTTATTTTTGCCGTTGGTGGATGCGCATTTTTGAAACTGCCCAAAAATCAGACAGGTAATTTCTACCACAATCTCTCCCCAATATTTCCTCCTAATATTTCCTCCTAATATTTCCTCGACAATCTTGAAAAATTCTCAGACTTCCTGAGCACCAATCATCACTATAGCCCTTATCGCTTGGTCAGAAACTTGCACAAGTGCTGGCCAATGTTTAATCTTCTCTTAACTCTATCGGTGCTGCTTGCAGCTACAATGGCCCAAGCCCAAGTGACTCTTTGGGTTTGGCAGCCGTCGCCCCAGCATGCCCGCATGATCCTGCCTCGAGTGGCTAATGAAACTCCTGAGCAATCTCTCACGCGCTATTTGAAATCTGTGAATGCGGTCACTGACCTTCGCGACTTGTTTTCTGGTCCTCTATCTATGGAGCGAGGGCAAATCACGCCACTGGCGGAGAGTCCTGATTTGCGGGCCTTGATTTTAGCCAATCAAGCTAAAGATATGTCTGAAAATCCGCTGCGCATAACCAATGTGACTGATTTATTAAAAAGCAAAGGTGCGCAAGACGTCCTGATCCTGCCAGTGGCCGCTGACGCCGGGCTCTCGCAAGTGCAAATGAGCGAATTTCGCGAAAAAGTTGCAGTTACCGCCGATCTCGTTTTGGCTCTGGGCGGAGAGGACATTGATCCAAAGATTTTGCGTCAACCACTTCGTTACAGTGAAGGCAAACATCCGTCGCGCGACCAATCGGAAGCTTTGCTCTTGCGGACCGTATTGAATAAACGGCATGCGTTTGTTGCGGGAATTTGTCGCGGTCACCAAATGATTGTCTCGTTGCTGAGCCGTCGTTATCGTTTGGTTCAGGATTTGAAAGAGGAATTGCAAGCCGAAGGCCACAGAAGTGGCACCCACAGCATGCGCTTGCTCAACGAGAGTTTTATGAGCGAAATTCAGCCATTATTGCCATTAGGTGAAATCAATACTCTGCACCACGAAGGCTTTGCCGATTTGCCTGAGGAGGGGCCAATTGATGTGGTGGCCACCGATGCGCACGGCGTGGTTGAAGCGACTGCTTTTCAAAATGGCCTTGGTCTCACTGTGCAGTTTCATCCCGAGCTGATGGTGCGAAGTGTGGCGGAGAAATTTGCCGAAATCCTGATGCGAGGAGCACGGCAGGCCCGATCCTGGCGAAATACGAAATCGCGCGCAGGATTTTGTGCAGCGCTTTTTAACCGGTAGCGTTTTGCTTTTTGCGGCGCTACACTAAGCACCCTGTCATAAGTAACTTGACACTTTTTCTTGGTCTTTTGCGACGACTCTTCGTTGGTCGGCCTCTCGTTAGCCGCCTGCTAGCGCTTCG
>JAYVXN010000223.1:0-6036 GCA_043785085.1 Bdellovibrionales bacterium
CCATAGGTCAGGTGCTTAGTCCAATTTTCGAGCCAACGTTCTCTGAGCACTCATTTGGATTCAGACCAAAACGGTCACAGCACCAAGCACTTGCTCAAGCTCTAAGCTATGCACGTAGACCGAGTTTGAGGTGCCTTTACGGGTATTGCGCAGCGGGTCAAAGCATTTCGTCAGTTTACGCTTGTAAATTCACGAACGTAAACACGCTGTTATTTTCGATCCATGGGGAGAAGGAACGGAGATCCACTTTCTGCAATGCGGAAAAAAGTGGAAACCGAAATACATAAGGCCTATCCAACGGTAGAGCAATTTTGCTGGGACAATGATCTCAGTAAAGCCACCGTTTCTAATTTTCTTCGCGGCAAAAAAGACTTTCAGGTATCGACTCTGATCAAAATTGCAGATGCCTTGGGCATGAAGCTCACAATTCGGCTAGAGTCGTGAAGTATGGCGAATTAGTTCAATTTTAGGAATTCAGCCAGATCGCCCTTGAAGGCCACGGCGAGCTTGTGAAGGGTGTAAAGGCTCGGGGAGTGGCTGCCCGCTTCGATCCGTTGGTAATTCCTTAAGTCGAATCCAGGCCGATAACCCTATGCAACCAACGCAATTCGAGAGATAACCCTCGGACTCCGGAAGTAATTTAACCTTCAGGACTCTGGAGGTAATTGGTATGGACAACAGTAAGGCTGAGTCAACTCGCCAAGAGCGCACAAAGACTGACAAAAGTTTAAAATCCGAGCGCGACCAAACAGATGTTGTGTTGGACGACGCCGCCACTTCGATTGAACAGAAGGTCGATAAAGCTATTCACGAAAACCGTACAAGTGCTGACGATGAACGCGAGCGCCATCACGTAGATGCAGACAATTTGAAGGATGGTGAGCAGACGCAAAAGATGGCCTCGGAAGCTGCTCCACAAGACGAAAGCGTTGCTAAAGAACGCGCACAGTCCGACTCAGCTCGAATCCGCGAAAGACGAAGAGAAGATGAACTCCGTCAGAAGGAGCGAGCTCAAAAAAGTCTTGCTGCCGAAGCTCACCTCGATTCTGAACGGAAGGTGACCGATTCCGATTTATTGGAAGAGCGTTCGATTACAGACTCCGAATCCAATGAACACGCCGATTTACTTTCCGGAGAACAAGCTTCGCATCAATCGTCGAGAGGGGATCTCGCAAGCAGAAACCTCTTCTTGGGTATGGTCAGCCACGATCTGAAGAACCCCTTGGGAGCCATTGCGATGAGCGCGGGATTGATTCGCAGGTCAATCAAGGACAATAAGGTCGACGCTAAAAACGTTCTTAGACTTACCGAGATGATCGAACGGAATGCGGCTGCCATGGACCGCATACTTACTCACCTACTTGATGCGGAAAGAATTGCTCACAGCAAGCTCAACATCACTCTTGGGCAGCACGAAGTCGGTCGGCTTCTCCGTGGGTGCAAAGATCTTTTTACCCTGGTTGCAAACTCTAAGTCCCTATCGATCTCATTCACAAGTGATAATGAAGGCGACTCCGTGAACTGCGACTATGACCGCATCCTCCAGGTTCTTTCAAACCTGATAGGAAACGCCATTAAATTCACCCCTAAGGGCGGGATCATAAAGGTAGTTGCACAGAAAAGAGATTCGGTCGTTGAATTTTCAGTGAGCGACAATGGCCCCGGCGTGCCTGCGGAAGCGAAAACGCGAATCTTCGATCAGTTCTCACAGCTACAATCTAAAGACCGAAGTGGTCTCGGGTTAGGGCTCCACATTTCTAAATGGATCGTCGAAGCGCACGGTGGGCACATTTCGATTTCGTCCGAAGTTGGCAAGGGCAGCACTTTTTCATTCACGCTCCCAACGAGCCCGTCAAACTAGCACGACGGAATTTGAGGCGCTTCCGGTTTTGTCATGCGCCAGCAGGATGGCTGTAGGAAGATCAGAACCTAAAGACCCGCCCTGAATGAGGGGAAATATTCGCGTGATTATAACGACCAACCCATATTTTAATAACTTGACTCAAATATAAAAATGAGTCAAATTAGTAAAAATGAACCCTTTGCCACCAAAGCTTCAGGAGAAGCCTTTCACATCAAGCCAAGCGGCAAAGTCGGGCCTCAATTTCTACGAGCTTAGTAAACTTGTCTCTAGCGGAGTGGTCGAACAGGTAGCCAGAGGAATCTATCGCGCAGCCGGTGGCGATATTAGCGAAGAAGAGCAATGTCGAATAGCCACTCTGCGGGTGGGAACACCATCGGCGATCTGTCTTGTCTCAGCGCTCTCGTATCATCACCTGACCGATACGATTCCGAAAAAAACCTGGATCATGGTTCCAGGTAATAAGCGAACGGTGGATCGCGCGCTAAAGCTATTTCGCGCAAGAAATCCTCACTGGAAAATTGGTATTGAAAAACATGATGGCTATTCCGTAACCACCATCGAGCGAACTCTGGTGGATTGCCTCACGCATCGGTCGCGCCTTGGCACACAAATCGGAATAGATGCGCTTCGCAAGGCAACGGCCTCGAAAAAAACAACGCTTGGAAAAATTCTTGAGATGGCGGGCCACTTGGGAGTTAGTCATCGCATTCTTTCCTATATCGAGGCTTTGTCATGAGTCGGATCATGCAAGCAAAGAAGGTAATGGACGCCCTGAAAAAGCTCGCAAAAGAGTCCGACCGTAACTCGCTCAACGAATTGCGCCTGGTTGTTGCTCTTGAGCGTGCAATCGCGAGAATTGAACGACACCCCCGTCTTTCACAGCATCTGATATTTAAGGGCGGCTTTGTTCTTTTGAAGACCGTCGATACGACACGCTTCACTCGTGATGTTGATGCGCTAGCAATCGGAATCTCTCGAACAAGTATCGTGGGGATGGTTGAACATGCGCTAAAGCTCGACCTCGACGATGGGCTTTGGTTTGGCGATATTGAAGTGGATGATCTTAAGGATCAGGGGCCTTATGGCGGATACCGATTCAACTGTGCATTTCAGATCGGAGAGCCGCCCAAAGAAAAACCGAAAATCAAAAAACTCTCTCGCATCCACATCGACGTGGGATTTGGTGATGCGGTAAAAACCATGACCGCCAAACAATTGATGCGATCCATTCTCGTCGAGAGCAAGCCAGTTTCGTGGTCGGTTTATCCGTTGGCGTATATTTTTGCCGAGAAGTTGGAGGCTCTCTTTTCGAGAGGCTCGGCAAATTCACGGGCCAAAGACGTTTACGATATGCCCCTCATTTTTCCTAAATGTGATCGGCTCGTTCTTGTGGACGCGATCACGAAGACGTTCAAGGGAAGGGAAACTGCGATTCCTAAATCATTTGCGGATTCAGCATCGTCTTTCGATCTCGCAGTGTTGCGCGGAGCTTGGAAGAGTGTTGACCTGACGGATGCGACTGTCACATTCGATTCTTCATGGGCGGCGCTGTTGGCGTGCTTAGAGAAAATAGACACCGAATAAAGACGGAAGGCGCAAGTCAGCCGCCGAGTGCCTTGGCGCATTTACTGATGTTATCTGTTTTGCCAAATGTCACCGAGCCATCACTGTGAGCAGGAAGACAGCGGTTTCTAATTCTCGCGGCGCGCTCTTGCGACCATCGACTAAAAAATGCATGGTCCATATTCCATCGCTCAAATGAAAAAGCCGCTTTTCGCCGACGAGCTTTTTGGCCGGAATGGCGCGAACTCCGCTTCAAAGTTTGTCCCTAACGAATTGACTATCTTAGTCTCGCGCTACTAACATGGCGTCATGCGCGCAAGTATATTATTGGTTTTTTTATTTGTTCTTAATGTCGCCTGCTCAACCTCAATGTCCACAGACAAAAGCGTTGCCATTGAGACTCCAAATCAAATAAAACGCACGACCGCCAATGTTAAAAGTGAAACGGTCGTGACCTATCACCCAATTGCAACTCAAATTGGATACGACATCCTCCGTGACGGCGGGAATGCTTTTGACGCCTTTGTGGGCGCCACAGCGGCGGAGTATGTGCTTGGAGAAGGTGTGACCAGCTTGGCCGGCCCACTGGGTGCGCTGCTTTATGATTCCAAAAGAAAAACGGCGATATATCTGGATGCTGGTTTTAATACTCCAATTGATCCAGCTCAAAAATGGGACCCGCAAAACCCCTTGCCAGGGACCTCAGCTCTTGTCCCCGGAGCTGTCGCCGGCCTCGAAGCAATTTCAAAAAAATATGGCCGTTTATCCTTTAACAAAACGTTGCAACCCGCGATTCATTTGGCTGAAAATGGATTCCCGTTAAATGCTGAATATGCGGGATTAATTCGAGCTCCTGAATATAGCAAGAATCTGATTCAAAATGCATATGGTCTAAGAACCTTCTTCAAAGACGGACAGCCGCTAAGCGAAGGCGACATCTTAAAGCTTCCAGAGGTAGCTCATTTTTTAAGGCAAGTTGCCCGACACGGAGGAAAATATGTTTATACAGGAGCTTGGGCCCAGAAGGCGCGGATTGCGGTTAATGAGGCCGGCGGTCATCTTTTAGCTAAAGATTTTTCGACCTACAAAGCGGAATGGAAAAGCCCTTGGCGAATTTCATATCGTGGATACGATATTTTCTCACCGCAAAACAATGGCGGGTTAAATACACTTTTAGCACTTAAGGTTCTTGAGAATACGGATATTACCAAGTTTGGAGTTCATTATTCCCAATCGCCAGAGGCCCTTGAAACTCTGGGTAGAATTCAAAGCGCAGTTGCTTCAGAACCTTGGCTTCATGACCAAGCACAAGTCGACAACTCACAATTCGTAGCATCAATGTTTGCACCGGCCCACGTAGACCAGATTTGGGAACAAGTTCAGGCGAAATTGCCCCTAAAGACCGCTCCCAACAGTGGCTCTCATAGTTATCATATTGTCGTTATCGATAAGGACGGCAACGCAGTTACCGGAACCAACACAATCGAATCTTTTCCATGGGGAAAAGGGATTTTCGTGGAAGGTATCCCATTAACAGCCTCGGGCGCATTGCCCTTCGATACCAAACCCGGTCAGCGTCGAAAAAGTGTCTTTACAATGCAGATAGGGCTAAAAAGCGAAAAATTGCGGTTTGCGAGCGGTGCCTTTTCGGCTTCGATGATCCCTGCCGAATTTCAGTTCCTGGTAAATATCATTGATTTTAAATTGCCTGCTAAAGACGCCGTCAGCTTTCCACGCTTTGGTGACCGCGCTTTTGAAATGCCAAGCATGAAACCATCAAATGGATTTTGGTTAGATCCAAGAATTGATAAAAGCGTAATTGGAAATATGGAAAAACAGGGAATTAATTTTATCCAGGACGGATACATCGATACTGGCCTGGGTTCAGTGGCCGTCGTGCTAGAAGATGGTACTGTCGAAGGTGCATTTGCACCGCTCTCATCGATTGGCTTTCACGGCCCCAAGGCTTTCGGGATCGGAGCTTCCTTGGATTTTTCAAAAGATCAGAAGCTTATAATCACTAAAGTCATAGAGGGTTCACCAGCAGCTAAGTACGGTCTTCGTGCTGGTGATATCATCAATAAGATTCAGCATGATCCATATAGTTCATTTGTTTCCGTCGATGGATTAAAAATGGAGCAGGTTCTGACTCTCATGCGAGGCGAGAGAAATATGCCGGTCAAACTTGTTGTTCTTAAGATAACTGGTGAGACGATAACGGTCGAGTTAATCCGGGATGAGATAAAGAAGCGAAATTGATTCGATAACCTTCGTGAGCGCCGGCAGCGAATCGGCGTTCAATTTTCCTCAATCACTGGCACCACCTGGCCCCAAATCCAGCCGCTAAACTGATTTCAAGGCTCCTTGATTGGCGCAGAAATGACCATGAATCCTGCGGAATTCAAGAAAGTCGACCAACTCGGTGAGCCAAACCGTGCGAAAGCAAACACCTAGGACCGGTCGAGAGATCCCAGAGGTCACTGGCTGGCAATAGCGGACCTTCGCGCAATTCATTGGATTTTATTCAGCCGCGATTATATAGACGGACAGCCTGAGGGGATTTTGCTATAAAGGCTAAAGAGATTTGATTCAGGGAGTTTGAAATGAAA
>JAYVXN010000224.1:0-1765 GCA_043785085.1 Bdellovibrionales bacterium
CATCCGAAGAAAAGTAGAACGTGTTCAGTAACCTGTGCAGTGGCCAATTCCGACTGATTTTTAGTGTTCGACATTTAGGAAAATAGCGTCAGCGACGTAGTTGACCGACTGTGCGTATCAAGATGAAGCGTGCGCGTGTTCCAACGCCTTTGTCCCAATTTAAACCAGTTCTCGGCGGCCTAAAAGTATGCCCTTAACAGTAGCATGCCTCGCAGAAATCGTATCAAAATTGATCGCTGCTAAGTCCTCAATTCTCCGAGCGTATTGCGAAAATTGTAATTTGAAGAGGGACATGCAAGCGAAATTAGAACCAGTCATGTTTACTGACCACATAGCTGCGAGTTCACTGCTTATTTGCGCAGATTAAAGAAATCAATACAGTAAACAAACAGTTCTTCTTCCGGAGATGAATCTGAGATCTCCAAATGCTGTTTTAAGCACTCGAAAATTAAATCTTTAATCCTTTGTGCATCTTTGACCGACAAGCAGAGAACTCCCGAATAATGCAGATCCGAAGCTTCCTGGCGATCAAATGAATCAATGGCTTGGCCACGCCAGTTGCTGTGGTGTTTATTGATATTGAATGAATCATTGCCAAGGCGGACACGCGTCGGACCAATCGTATACCGACCGCTTTCGTGATTGACCACTCCCATGGTTATGAGCACGTCAAGAACCTCGGATACCTTTTTAACGGAAAGTCGGAAGTAAGAGGCCATAGCCTCCCGAGATTGAAGGGCTGGGATTGCGACCGCTATATGAAGAGCAGCGAAATGCCAACTGCTGTAATAGATTCCCTGATTCTCTTTTGAAAGAGACTCTTCTTTTCCAAGGCGATGAGTGAGAACTTGTCGACGTGCGCGAATTTCGTCCAGCTTGCCGTTAAAATATTTCGTTAATTCCATTGTGCCGGCACGCTCTTTTTGCACCAGGAGCAAAAAAAAGTCGGCCTCTTCGTTTGTGTGTTCAAGAAAAGAATTGAGGCGATGAGCTTGTTCAAGGCTCATATGAACAGTCCCGTTTAGGATCTGGGTCACAAATGTTGGTTGGCAGCCCATTGCTGTGGCGACCCGGGTTTTGAGGCCTCGGCGTTCGCGGTAGCCTCCTACTCGGAACTCGAGATAGGCTTTATAACTCTTAAATTCGAATACATTTTTATCCATAATATTATATAGTTATCGTCAGTATTGCAGAATTACTTAAATACCATTGAATTAACTAAGTAAGTCCATATAGCAGAAAGGGAACCAATCGGGTACAAATTGCTGCAGTGAATCAAATAATTTGATACACTTTACGAAAGGAAAATGTATGAAAACGAGACACTCATATAAATTGCTGCAGTTTATTATGGTTTTAGGCACCTTTGTCTTTGCGGGATCTGCTTGGGGCGGACCGCGGAGTGATGGCGGCGGCAAGACAGTCGTTTGCCGAGACGAAAATGGTAAAATAAAATCAGCTGAGCTTTTGGATTTGTGGGAAGCAAGGCTTCAATACAAAAGAAAACTGCTCAAGGACAATCGTCCCATGGAAGCGCAGATCAAAGATGCTGCTTTGAGATTCAGTCAATCAGGAATTGTCAACGGCATGGCTGAAGTTATGCCAACTTATTCCCTTGATCTTTTTAAAAGCCGCAATAAGTTGAGAGGTGTGCATTTGACTCTCACCGTAACCACTGCAATCGGCACTGTTGACGCCATTAAAACTTTCTAACAACGTCAGACATGAGATCAGGCCTTAGGCCTTTGTTGCATTTCCCTGTCAA
>JAYVXN010000225.1:0-18063 GCA_043785085.1 Bdellovibrionales bacterium
GCTGCGGGCGGTGTTGTTGTCGTAGCCGTCTTACTTCTTCTTACAATTTGCTTTTAAGGCAGCCTGGGACTCAATTGGGTCTCCTCGCCGATCGCAAGACTACAGGCGCAAAGCCAAGACCTCAAATATCGGGCGCTCACCTACGGCCTGGGATTTATTTACCGTTTTTAGAATGCGAATTCTTCTTTGCTTTCCGCTTCTTTTTGATCTGTCGGATAGCCTGATTTTTTAATTTTATTTTTAATCCGGGTCGACTTCACCAGACTGAGCCGATCAATAAAGAGTTTTCCATCAAGGTGATCGATTTCATGTTGCAAACAAACCGACAACAATCCATCGGTTTTTATAATCAGCTCCTTGCCGTTGATATCGAGGGCTTTGAGTTCAATCACGCGGGCTCGTTGGACGGTTTCATAAAACCCCGGCACGCTGAGGCAGCCTTCATCAAAAGTTTGTTTGTCTTCAGATTTAATAATCTGCGGATTAAACAATATTAGCGGCTGCACAATCGCTTGCTCCAACTCGGTCATCTCTTCGAGGACAATCTTGCCCTCTTCATCTTTAGGTCGGGTGTCCAAGACAATGAGGCGGACTGATTCACCGACTTGCGGAGCAGCTAGACCAATGCCACGAGATTCGATCATCGTTTCAAGCATGTTTTTGGCTAGATCCTGAAGGGTCGAAGTCATGGATTTTATGGCTTTGGCTTTTTGCCGCAAGCGCGGATCCGGGAATTTTAAGACTTCCAAAAGCATGGTAGCTGACCTTGATAAGAGTTATCCCTTACTTTACCTTACTTTACCTTGTTTTACCTAGATTCTCCAGCACCGAGACGAAAGACCAGGAGGCGCCCCAAGTGCCTACTTAAGTACTGATAATTTATGAAGTTTTTTCCTTGCGGTTACTTTTTGAGGCGCAAGAGTAAAATCGTCGAGATCACGACCATAATGCCGTTCGGAACCCAGGCTGCAACCAGGGGTGGTACCAAACCGTGTTTTCCAAGTGTCAGTCCCGAGCTATAGGCCGCCCAGTAAACGAAGGCCAGACCAATACAAATTCCGATATTAAACGCCGTTCCGCCGGAGCGCTGGCGACTGACACTAAACGGAATACCAATAAACGACATCACAAAGGCCGCAAACGCGAAACCGAACTTGGCCTGGTAATCCACTTCATAGCGTAGAGTATCTAGGCCAGCTTCTTTGTTTTTCTGAATGTAGCGACCCAGTTCGCGGAGGCTGAGAGACTCCGTCATTTGGGTCGTCGATTGCAGATCTTTGGTGTCTTCGCCCATGGTGATGGTTTTTTCAGCAAAATCTTGAGTCATTGGAAAGCTCGACTCTTTCGTAAACAAAGTCACAGAGCCGTTTTTCAATTCCCACAGTGAGCCTTTAAATTGCACGCGATCTGCGGCGACTAATTGAATCAACTGCCACGCACTATTGAAGTAATACATGGTGATGCCCTGAGCTTCACTTTTCTCAGGTTGAAGAGTCTGGATATTGAAGAGAATATTATTGCTGCGATACCAGATCTTATTGGTCTTCACCGTCGAATAAAGACCGGGCTGCTTTTTAATCTCCACATAGAGCACATAGTTTTTTTTCTGATTAATAATCGGAATCAATCGATCATTGAGCCAAAATCCAGTTGCGGAAATCAGCACGACAAAGACCAAGATCGGAGTGCTAATTCGCGCTAGACTCATGCCGGAACTAAAAAGCGCCACCAACTCATTATTGCGATTCAAAGTACTGAGCGTGAAGATCGTGGCCATAAGACAGGCCACGGGCAACATCTGATAAACGACCGCTGGAATCGCAAATAGATAATAAACCCCGAACGCCGCCGGACTCGCTTGGTAATGACCCATTTGCGACATAAAATCGACTGTGACATAGAGCGTGACAAAAACGATCAGTCCGGCAAAAAAATACCCGAGGAAAAGGCGCGCAATGTAGCGATCAATCAGCATCAACACAGAAGTCCATGGTATTGTTTCACTGACGCTAAAGCAACGCCTTGACTCAAGAACCCAAAAATCGTTAACTCTAAGTAATGGCATTGCGCGTCTTGTTGGCGGATGAGTCCACCACAATTAAAAAAGTCATGCAGTTGGCTTTGCAGGATTTTGCTGTCGAAGTGAAATCTGTGCATGCTGGCGTCGACGTTCTGGAAGTGGCGCGGGCCTTTCGTCCTGATATCGTCTTTGCCGATGTTCTTTTGCAGAAAAAAAATGGCTATGAAGTATGTGAAGAACTCAAAGGCGACGCGGAATTAAAGGTCATTCCCGTGGTCTTGATGTGGAGTTCATTCATGGATCTGGACGAAAAAGGTTTTCGTCGCTGCTCGGCCAACGATCGCCTCGAGAAGCCATTTGACGTCGAACACCTGCGTGGCATTGTTAAGACTTTAGTGCCAAAAACGCAAACGCATCAGCTGGCGAATTTTCTCAAATTCCCTCAGACCTTCGTTGAGCCTTTGATTTCAGAAGAGGTACAAAAACAAAAGGGCCCGGAATTTGACGATGAAGTGACCGCGACTGGACTGAAACTAAATTTTGATGAAATCGGCAAGTTCACGCCCCCGTCCAGTCCGCAACCACCAATCCCCACAATGAGTCAGGTCCCGCCACCGGCACGACCGATGCAACCGCCGCCAGATCTAGCACAGACCATTCCACCACCACTGAGCAATCGCCAGCCGACACAGAATCCCGGCTGGAGTATGGAAAGTTTTGCGCAGATTGACAGCTTTGCCGAAATTTCTCATGACATCAGTGGGGAGCCGGACGAAGACCAGTTCACGCCGGTCACTATCGATGCCAAGTCTAATTTGGTGCCACCGTCAGTTATTCCTGATGATGACGACGACGAACCTTGGTCTCAGCAAAGTTTGTCGCGTTTTAAAGTCAATTTGCCAGCCGTTGACGTGGAAAGCGAAGAATTCTCCATGATGTTCGATTTGAACGAAGGCGAATTCGAGGATGCGAAATTTTTGATCAATAAGCCCGCGCCACCGGCAAATACGCCGGCACCGCCGATGAATACGAAACCGCCGCCGCTTGAGCCGACCAAAGAAGAAATCAGTGCACCGAAATTCACGTCTGAGGAATCTGAGCGCTTCAGTTTTACCCATCTTCAGGAGGAAGCTCCGGTAAATGCCGAAAAACTGACAATGACGAAATCGCATTTTGAAATACCCATAATTGATTCACAAGAAGCGCCGCTCGAATTCGAAGGGGCGCCTCTTGAGTTAACCGAGGCACTTGAGTCTCACGAAGCCATGCGTCCGAATATTTATGATTTGGACGAAGCCGCTGAAGAATTTGAAGAAATCGAAATGCCGCCCGATCTTGAGGCTCATGAACCTCACGCTCATCTTGTCTCAGGAGAGGTGCCGCAGCTGAGCGCCGACCGCCTAGAAGAAATTATTCGCTCACAAAGCAAAGAAATTATTGAATCAGTGGTACAACGGATCGTACCCGACATTGCTTCAGACATGATTCGCAAGGAATTGGATCGTCTGCTTCGAGAAAGAAAATGACCTACAAAGATTTAATCGTCGCTGCTCTCAAAGAAGATATGCCCAATGGCGATCTGACGACCGACTCATTGGCCTTGGCTCCACGCTTTGGTCAAGCTCATCTCATCGCCAAACAAGATCTGGTGCTTTCAGGGACCTCGCCCTTTGAAGAAACCATCTTAACCCTGGATCCAACGGCCCGGGTACAGTGGCATTTTAAAGAAGGTGATTTTGCTTTGAATCGGCAAATTCTCTGCCACATCACCGGTGATTTGATGCTGATCCTTAAGGCCGAACGCGTGGCTTTGAATTTTATCGGCCATCTCTCAGGAATTGCCTCACTCACGCGATTGTTCGTTGACCAGGTGGCTCACACCTCGGCCAAAATTCTCGACACGAGAAAAACTTTGCCCGGCTACCGTGAACTTGAAAAACGCGCCGTGGCCGATGGCGGTGGCATGAATCATCGCTGGAATCTCAGTGACGCGATTTTAATTAAAGACAATCACATCTCGGTCGCGGGCGGATTGACCAATGCCGTGAAACGCATTCGTGAACACAGCAAAGAGCCGATCGAAGTCGAATGCGCGACCTTAGATGACGTACGCGACGCCGTCACCTTAAAGGTCGAGCGCATTTTATTGGATAATATGAATAACGATCTCTTACAAAAGGCACTCGATCTCATTCCTAATGAAATTCAGGCTGAGGCCAGTGGCAATATGAATGTCGGGCGTGTGCGCTCAGTGGCCGAATTGGGTGTTGATTTTATCAGCGTCGGGGCGATCACGCACTCAGCACCGATCGCCGACATCAGTTTGCTCTTTGACTGGCAACAATCTTCAATGGATGCGATTTAATATGACATCATCAATCGGGAAATGGACCAAAACTTGGGCCGAAAAATCCACTGTACCTGTCACCTATCATGAGGTCATTGACAGTACTAACGACCTTGGCAAACAAAGTTTTGCTCAAGCTGGCACTCTTTCTTTAATTCTCGCCGATCAACAAAAGCTAGGGCGTGGCCGCAGCGCCAATACGTGGTCAAATCCAGATTCAGGTGCCGCGCTGCTCAGCAGCTGGTGTTTTGATTTGTCCGCTGCGCCTCAACCGATTCTGGCGCCCTTGGTTGGATTGGCTTTGTATAAGGCCGTGCAGGCGACTTGGCCTGAGTTTTTATTCAGCATAAAAGCGCCCAATGATCTTTACCTCAATGAGCAAAAGCTCGCCGGCATTTTAATTGAAACTGTCGAACGCGGAAGTCAGCGACGCCTGGTGATTGGTTTGGGGCTGAATGTCTTAAAAGCGCCAACGGATATTGCGACAGCAACCTGTTTACAAAATAGCAAGACCACCGTCACGGAAGCCCAGTGGGCCGGATTTTTAGATTTGTTTTTAAGCAGCCTAAAAGCTGCGGTGAAAAAAGGTTTGCAGTCAGAGCTCACGCCTTCGGATTGCAATGATATCACCTTGGCTCTCAATCGAAGGCCCGGTCTCACAGAGGAGATTCTCAGTGTCGATTCGAGCGGCCAATTGAAAACCGCTTCTGGCCTCATCGAGTGGCATCGCCTCTAACGGAGTACTTATGAAAGCTGTCGTTGCCGTCACCCTCGGTGGCATTGTGATTTTTGTCAGTTATGTTTTATTTTTTCTCGGCGCTTTTAAAACCGTCGAGCTCAAAGTCGATGAAGTGGGGCCGCTGCGACTTCTCTATATTGAACATGTCGGACCTTATTTTAAAATCGTCTCGAAAATCGAAGAAGTTGAAAGCTGGGTCAAACACTCCGGCGGCAATGAAAAGTGCGAGAAAAGTTTTGGCGAATATATCGATGACCCGAATATGGTTGAAGAGGATCGGCTGCACAGTCTTGGCGGTTGCTTAGTCGAACAAGAGCCGACGGGTCATCCAAGCGAATATAAATTCACTGAAATTCCGCGGCATCAGTATTTGATTGCTTCATTTAGCGGCGCGCCTTCGATTGGACCATATAAGGTTTATCCGAAAGCGGCGCGCTGGATTGAAAACAATGGCTACAAGCAAACAGCGCCAATTATTGAGGTCTATCAGGTGATCTCGGATCGGAATGTCAAAACGCAGTTTTTGTTTCCGATTGAGAAGAAGTAATCGTGCCCCCCGACTTAACCCCAATGTTGCATAAACTTTCGGTCGGAACCGCTGACGCTTGCTCCAGAAGCCCGAATCTGACGACTTGCTCAGAAAATCTGGACTTAACCTACGGTGTACGTACGCCTCGTCCAGATTTTCCTGCGCGAGCCGCCACCTTCGGGCTCCTGGAGCATTCCGACTCGAAAATTTATGCAACATTGGGGTTAACTCTGCCCGCGCAATAAATTCAAAGCCGAACCTGCTTTAAACCATTTGATCTGCTCGGCATTAAATGAATGCTTCAGCTCAACGGTCTCTTTTGCTCCACTCTTGTGGGTGATTTCGAGTTTCAAATTCTTTCCTGGAGAAAACTCCGACAGTCCACGAATCGCAACATGATCTTCTTCCTGAATTTTTTCCCAGTCAGCCGGATTTGCGAAAGTTAAAGCGAGTGCGCCTTGCTTTTTCAAATTCGTCTCGTGAATGCGCGCGAAACTCTTTGCAATCACGGCCACTGCGCCGAGGTGGCGAGGTGACATGGCCGCATGCTCACGAGAGGAGCCTTCACCATAGTTGTCATCACCGACGATAATCCAACGCTGACCCTTGGCCTTATAATCGCGAGCAATTTGTGCAAACTCGAGATCTTTTTCGCCACTCAAAATATTGCGGCCGAGGCCCGCAACACCCGTGTAGGCATTGGTCGCACCGAGAAGCATATTGTTTGAAATATTATCTAGGTGGCCACGAAATTTCAGCCACTTGCCGGCCGGAGAAATATGATCGGTCGTGCACTTGCCTTTGGCTTTACAAAGAACCAAAAGATTCTCCATATCTTTGCCATCCCAAGCCCGAAAGGGGGAGAGCAGTTGCAAGCGATCACTTTGCGGATTGACCGCTACTTTGACGGTTGAACCCTGCGGGGCCTGATAACCTTCGAGATCCTGAACGAAGCCCCGAGCGGGCAATTCATCCGATTTAGGCGGCGTAAGTTTAAATTTTGTGCCGTTCGGTGCTGTGAGCTCATCGGTCAGCGGATTGAAATCCAGTTTGCCGGCGATCCCAAGAGCCATCACGATTTCAGGGCTGCCGATGAATGACAAAGTCTCTGGATTGTCGTCATTGCGGCCGCGGAAGTTTCGATTGAAACTTGAAACGATCGAATTCGCCTCACCTTTTTTAATATCATCGCGCTTCCACTGACCAATACAAGGACCACAGGCATTGGCCATCACAGTTGCGCCAACGTCTTCCAAGGTTTTCATCTGGCCGTCGCGCTCAATCGTGCTCTTAATTTGGCTTGAGCCGGGAGTCACAATGAACTGCTGATGCATTTTAATTCCAGCAGCCAAAGCTTGATTGGCAATCGAGGTGGCGCGGCCGATATCTTCGTAGGAAGAATTCGTACATGAACCGATCAAGGCCGCAGAGAGTTTGGTCGGCCATTTTTGTTCTGCCGCGTGTGCCTTCATCTGGCTGATCGGATGGGCCACATCAGGAGAATGCGGGCCGACAAGATGGGGTTCAAGTGTTGAGAGATCCAATTCAATGACCTGGTCATAGTATTTTTTCGGATCTTGCATGACTTCAGGATCTGCCGCGAGCAAATCTTTGTTTTCATCGGCGATTTTGACAAGCTCCGCACGCTTGGTGATTTTCAGATAAGTGGACATACGCTCATCGTACGGAAAGATCGAGCAGGTGGCTCCGAGCTCGGCCCCCATATTGGTGATGGTGCCTTTACCGGTACAAGAAATGGAACTCACACCTTCGCCGAAGTACTCAATGATTTTATCCGTGCCACCTTTGGTGGTGAGTAGTCCGCAAAGTTTTAAAATCACATCTTTGGCCGAAGTCCAGCCGTGCATTTTGCCTTTTAAGTGAACGCCGATAATTTCGGGATTTTTCACTTCCCAGGTGAGACCGCTCATGACATCCGACGCATCTGCGCCGCCGACGCCAACCGCCACCATACCGAGTCCTCCGGCATTTGGGGTATGCGAATCAGTCCCAATCATCAAACCACCTGGAAAGGCATAGTTTTCCAAAACGACTTGGTGAATGATTCCAGCTCCAGGCTTCCAGAAACCAAGGTGATAGCGACTCGAAACCGTTGCCAGAAAATCATATACTTCTTTGTTTTCGCCCATCGCGGTTTGCATATCGCTTTTGGCATCTTTATGCGCGCGGATCAGGTGATCACAATGCACTGTTGACGGCACCGCAGCCTCTTCTCGTCCGGCCAGCATGAATTGCAACAGCGCCATTTGAGCGGTCGCATCTTGCATCGCTACGCGGTCTGGGCGCAGCAGGAGAAAGCTTTTGCCGCGGTTGAGCTCTTGATTTTTCGGATCATCCAAATGCCCAAAGAGAACCTTTTCAGCGAGCGTCAGTGGCCGCTTCAGGCGAGCGCGAATCGTCTCGAGATTCTTGCGCGTGCTTGCGTAAACATTTTTGACTAAATCGGGTGTGGTTTCGATTGATGCCATGAGGTCTCCCATGGGGAAAGTGCGATCGGGAATTGAATAAGCTGTGCCAAGAATAGTGCAAAACTCGGCACTTCGACAAGGAATTCTGGATTGCGTTAAGGTGACTTCGTCAAATGGCTCGCCCTTAGGCCGGGCGCGACCTTTCCAAGACAAACTAAATATAAGAACCCGAGCGAATCTTTTCGACGATGATTTTCTCGGTAATCAGCGGATCTCTTGGCGCTACTGAGAACAAAGCCTGTTGCTCACAACGTAGTTTGTTTTTAACGAGCCAGTTCAGAACATCCGCAAGCTTCTTGTTCTTTTTATCTTGAAAGAACGGGTCGTTTTGCAAGGCGTCTTTGGCCTTTTTCAACGACCGGCTCTCAATGGGATCACTTTCCCGAACCTCGTAACAATCTAAGTCGTATTTTTTCACGTCTTCCGGCAAAACGCCAAGAAAGCGGACTTCAGGAGCCGAAAAGTCAGCATTGCGAATCAGTGACGCGGCCGAACCGGCTTTGAGTGTCCGAAAGATATTTTGCAAAGTGTACGCGTCGAGATCACCGAAAAAAAACATTGGCACTTTTAATTCATGCTGGATCAGCTTGCACCAGCCGCGTACGCCGTTTGAGGGTACACCTTGAGCGCCCATGATGATGCAGTTGTGGCGCTTGGTCATGCCATTTGAAACCAAGGTGCCGGCCGTACCTTCTGACTCAACGACCAAGCAAAATTCGATTTTCTTTTTGGCTTTCAGCTTCAAGGACTGCGGCTTGTTCTTCGGCTGAAACGGTGACGTGCCTAGAGTGCTTAAATCAACCACCGCTTTGGTGTCGTCAGGCAAAGTCTCGGTCACGACCAATTGCTGCGAGTAGGTCTGACCGCCCCGATCGTTGGCAAAACAATTGAGTTCTTCGCGGTAGACTTCAAGCATGTCGCCGATAAAGTCGATGATCGAATCACTTTCATCTTGGTCGCCGAAATCGAGAGGCTTGAGCTCCTTGGTCGACTTCACCATACCTTTAGCAATGTAGTACAATTCACGCTTGGTCTGCACCGAGCCGCTTTCAATTTTTTGTAAAAGAATCTCAAGCATGAACACCATGCGCGCCATTTTTTGCACGCTCGATACGTTGAGCTCGGTGCGCACCTTTTTATCTCCCGGGGTCAAGAAGCCGACCTTCGGATTGTAATTGGAGTTATCCAGTGAACACTTGACCGCCTCCAAAACTGGGCGATTGGAGTTCTCAAGCTCGCTAAGCATCATATCACAGAGAAGTTTGGCTTCTTTCGGAATGTCTTTGGTCAATTTGCGAATGCGGATCACTTTATCCATGTGCTCTCCTTAAACAGACTTCTTTGTGGTCGTCGCGGTTTTTTCAGTCGTGGCGGCTTTAGCGGTCGTCGCGGCTTTTGCTGTCGTCGCGGCTTTCGCGGTGGTCTCTTTTGCGGTCGTCGCGGCTTTGGTGGTCGTTTCTTTTGCTGTCGTCGCGGCTTTTTCGGTCGTCGCGGCTTTTTCGGTCGTCGCGGCTTTTTCGGTCGTCGCCGCTTTTTGAGTTCCTGAGGATTTTTCAGTCCCTTTAGTCGCTTTCGATTCTTTGGCATCCATCACCGCAAACTCAGCCTCGATCATGTCGCCATCGCCTTCGCCATCGGACTGACCGGCAACGGCCAAGCCTTGCTTGGCTTGCTTTTCTTTCAAGGCCGCCAAGCGCGTTTCGGCGAGTGACAGATCTTGTTCCGCATCACGCGTATCTCGGCCAAGGAGTTTTTTCAGGCCATCTTCGGCACGCTTTTTTCGCGCAGCCGGAGCCCCGAGTATTCGCACCAGGCCATCGACCAGAATCGGTCCGAACTGCTCGATGTGCGCGAGCTTTCGCTCAAGATCAGCCGCTTTACTTTCATGGCGAATGTGCCGTGATAATTTTTGCCCGGCCTGCATCAGAGCCCTGCGAATTTCTTCGACTAACTCATCAGAACCGTCAATCGTCTCTTTCGAAGCGTTTTTAAATTTAATAAATGGTGAAACAATTGAAACGGCAAAAACATAAGGCCCGAGCGGCAAGGAGTCTTTCGACTGCGCCAAGCCATAAGAGCGCCAGGTGACAGTTTCAACAGCTTTTGTAATCGCGCAAGCCCCTTTATCGAACTGCAACGGCACGCGATTAGCGAAGCGCAAAAGCTGCACAGGTTCATCATGGGCACCGCGATCTAAGAAACGAGCGAGTGCGACTTCCACCACCACTGGTTTAAAGTCAGCGATGCACGGTTTGCGCGCCACCACTGAGAAAAAGTCAACGGCACCGAGACGCAAAATGCTCTTGGACAAAGCTTCTTCGCCAACGGTCAGAACGGAGCGGGTCGACGGACTTTGTAGTTCAGTTTTCTGAATCACTTGAAAAGCCATTTTAAACTGCTCTTCGGTCATTTTTGTGACCGGCATATCACGCAGAGATTTCGGCAACCCATTTTTCACTAATTCTTTGATAGTCAAATCAGTGACCCGTGAAAAGCCCTCTTTCAAAAATTTTTCGAATTCAGTTTTGCCGTATAAATGGGCATGGGTCATGAATTCACCGAGCTTCATGGTGTGCGGGTGTGGCAGTGACGGCGGCGGAATATCCGGAATCGTATTGCTCACGCGCTCGATATCCACCCATTCCTGCTCCGGCAATTTATAGTGAATGCTCATATGCGGATTCACCAGAGTCGTACCTTCTAAATAAGTCAGCAGACCGCCCTCGCCATTGAGTTGAACCCGGCCGTCAATGCGAAACTCTACTCGTGTGCCATGCGGACGATCCCAATCAATGGTCTCTTTGTTTTTGACTAAGCCCTTATTGCCTTTGATATCGACATCAATGATGGCACTGAGGGCTTTACGCATGTTTTTGGTTTTTGATACAACTTTAACTCCGGTGGCATTGGTCAATTGCGCCCACGTCGTGGCCGCTGAAATTCCGATGCCCTGCTGACCACGTGTGCACTGTCCGCGGCCAAATTTACTTGAAGCGAGGTATTCACCAAATACTTTTGGCAAATCGTCAGGATCGATGCCGGGGCCATTGTCTTCGACAATGATTTCGACCAGGTCAGTCGAACGAGATGATCCGGGGCCGACCTTATTGATAGTGATGCGTAAATCAGGGAGAATGCCGGACTCTTCGCACGCATCAAGCGAGTTATCGACGGATTCTTTCAGAGTCGTCAAGACCGCTTTTAACGGAGAAGAGAAACCAACCTGTTGCAGGTTTTTCGCGAAATATTCCGCAGTACTGCTACTCGTAATTTTTTTTGTCACAGCGAAGCAATCCTTTTAATGGTTTCATTAATGTTTTCAAGTAGAGCTTCTACCAAAAATTCTCGTCTGACAAATTTCTTTTGTCGCATGTGTGTGTCACGCAGCCTATTTAAGTCGATCTGAAATGATCTGAAGCTCTTGAAAGCCGAGGCCAAAGGCACGCGCAGCACGGTTCTAATTTTCTCATCCCACATCGTCTCGATATCACCCAGAAACTGTCGTTTGCTCTCGTAAAAAGAGCCCCGCATTCTTTTTCCAAACAGAGTTCAGCTTTCAGGAACTACAGATGAGTAACCGAAAAAGTGTAGTGGATTTTTTTGCTTGTGAAAAATTTCAGTTAAGGGCTTAGGCTGTGCCTAGCCATTAGGCTAGGCCGAAGAAGACTGCTTAATTATGCGGCGCATTTTCCCAATGACCCGGCATTTTCTTGCAAGTCGGGCCTTCACCTGCCTAAGCTAACTGCAAAATCCATTTCCTATTGAGGAGTTTTTTGCATGATGAAGATTGCTGCAGTTATTTTTGCGGGCGTATTAGCCTTGGCCATTGCCAACGCACATACTGATGCACCAGCTGATGCACCAGCTACTGCGCCTGTCGCTGGTTCGGCGAAGAACGAAGCCGCAGGTAAAAAACCGGCCAAAAAACCGGAGACAAAGAAAAAAGAGGCCGCTAAAACCGCCGCGAAATCTGAAAATTCTTTAACCATTGAAGAATTACACAATGGCACTGGTAAAATCGCCGAAAAAGGTAAAGCCGTGCGCGTGAATTACACGGGTTGGCTCTACGATCCCGCTGCTCCCGCCGGAAAAGGTCATCAATTTGATACCAGCATCGGCAAAGAACCCTTTATCTTCACTCTCGGTGCCGGTGATGTGATCAAAGGTTGGGATGAAGGCTTTAAAGATATGAAAGTGGGCGGTAAACGCAAATTAATTATTCCATCTGAAATGGCCTATGGCTCGCGTGGAGCCGGCGGCAATGTCATTCCGCCAAATGCAACTCTCTTGTTCGAAGTCGAATTACTGGATGTCATGGAAGTCGCTGCGGCCCAACAACCGGTGAACGCGACAGACAGTGGCTCGAAGCCGTCCAAGGCTTCGCTATCGGACTCTAAGAAGAGGTAAACTAGTCTTCTTCGTCGGTCGGGCGCAGATTTGCTAAGGTGCGCTCGACGTCCAAGGTATGCCCGCGCGCTGAATTGCACGGCTTGCACGACGGCACCACATTGTTCTTTGTCGTCTTTCCGCCTCGTGCCAGCGGTAGCAGATGATCCATCGTCAGCTCTGACTTCGAAAATTTTTCTTTACAGTGATAACAGATTCCCGGGCCAATCTGCTGCTTCCACCATTGGCTCTGGCGCAGCTCTTGCGCTTTTCGGCGCTCGCGTTTGATATGTTCGGGATCGACGGGGTCAAACATTTCTGGGGTGTTTTAGCATAACGGGGCTTTGGGGGGTATGGAAACTTTTGGGTTTTGGGTCCCTGGTGTGCCGTCTCCCGACTTTGGCGCCACCCGTAGGATGCAGCTCAATGGCGGATATCCCACATATCAAACCCGCTAGTTGCGTGTCCGCCCGACCTCTGATACAACCCTTGATGCATGACACCCAATCAGATTAAAGACAAATTACAAGAAGCCTATCCAGATGGCCAAATCGACGTCGTCGACTTGACCGGAACCCATGACCATTACCAGGTGCAGATTGAAAGTTCAGCATTTGCCGGACTGAGTCGCATTCAACAGCACAAACATGTCATGGACGTCTTTGCGGCCGAGCTGAAAACTGGCGAGGTTCATGCATTAACGATTAAAACGATCTTGAAAAAATAAGGGAGCGCCCATGACTGAGAACAAATCAATTAACGAAAAAATCGAAGGCATTTTAATCACGCACAAAGTGGTTTTGTTTATGAAAGGCTCGCCCCAATTTCCGCAATGTGGCTTTTCAGCTCGGGCCACGGCCATCTTGCGCGACCTCGGCACGGAGTTTCATGCCGTTGATGTTTTGAGCGACGGTGAAATTCGCCAAGGAATTAAAGAGTATGGCAATTGGCCGACGATTCCGCAGCTTTATATTAACAAAGAGCTCGTCGGTGGCAGTGACATCATGATGGAAATGTTTGAAAGTGGCGAACTCAAAGAGATGCTAACAAAATAAAGCGGAGTCTCGGCCCCGCCTGTCCATTTATTAGTTTTTCTGGGACTGACCGCGTTCGGTGCGGTCTCTTTCGATCCGATCCCAGCTCTTCACCTGCCACGTGGTTTTACAAATCGCAATGGTCTCGGCTTTTTCATTGGTGATCTCGGTTTTCATTTCAATCCAACCCTCGTCGTCGATCAAATCCGGCCAGTTGTCTGGAGCGAGGGCTTCACCGTAAAGTACGCCGCGGCCTTGTTTTGAATATTCGATGTTGAGTGAGCTGATGATCATGCGAAATTTATCGGAAGGATATTTTTGCGCCACGATCAGACCTGCCGGATATTCACCCAACAAAGCCAGGGAACAGGCATGCGCGCTGCCGACATGATTGCGACGTAAAACGGCTGGCGGAGAAATCACGCGAACTTTGTGAGTATCGAGATGATCCAGGCGCATACCTAGCCAGCGGTTAAACGGAATGCCCACTGTCAAAAGCACATCCATTGCTTTGCGACGAAGGCTATCGACTGGAATTTTTTCAGTGAATTTAATCGGATCGAATTTCATATTGGGAAACTCCGCAAGTTTACTAAGAATAGTGGGGTCAACTCCGAATTTTTTCAGGGCCTCTGCATCCCAGCCCAGTTCTTTCAATGCGTTGGCATCGAAAGCGGTTTTGGCGTACTCGGACGCATCCATGGCAAACTTGAGAATTTTACTCGTATTGAAACTCATTCCTGAAAATTTCATGCCTCAACTCCTTTGGCTTTTTTCAACGCCGTTTTCTTTGCGACGCCGGGTAAAGATTGAACAGTGGCTTCGTACTCACTCACCAGATTTTTCATAATCTGCTCACAGCTTAAAATATCATGAATCAAACCCACCGACTGGCCGGCACTCCACACGGTCTTCCAAGTCGGTTTATTGGCCGCTTCATCGAGTTGGCGCATGCCGAGGTAGTGAATCAAGGGCACAACATACTTCTTTGTGCGCGGATGCTCTTTTAAAATTTGCAGCGCCCAGGGTAAATCCAATCCCATTTTTTTCACATAGTCGGTATTGATGACGGCCGCCGGAGTGCCTGAAACACGAGTGGTCATAACAATATCTTCAGGCGATGAATTGACGACCGCCTTTTTATAAGCGTCATCGACTCCCGCCTCAAGACTGGCGATAAAGCGCGTGCCGATATGCACGGCTGATGCGCCTAAGGCGAGTGAAGCGGCGATGGTGGCACCCGTAGCGATGCCACCTGCGGCAACGATTGGGATATTCAGCTTTTCTTTTAGCCACGGCACTAAGACCAAGGGCGAAATCGGGCCCGCATGGCCACCAGCACCGGCCGCGACGGCGACGACTCCGTCAGCGCCCTGATCTTGCACTTTCAAAGCGTGCGCCAGATTGGTCACGTCACAAATCACTTTTGCGCCGTTTTTATGGGCTTCGCGGATCACGGTTTCTGGATTGCCGAGTGAAGTGATAAACAAATTCACACCACTCTCGAGAGCGATTTTGAGATCATCCTTTTGCCGTAAATTGCTTTTATTGACGATGATATTGACGCCGATAGGTTTATCGGTGCGTTTGCGAATTTCGCGCAAAGCCTCTCGGTATTTTTCAATCGGCCGGTAATTCAATGCCGGAAAGGTACCGATGCCACCCGCTTCTGAAATCGCCACCACCATCTCGACATTCGAGACCAGAAACATGGGGGCTCCGATAATTGGATACCGACAACCCATCAATTTCGTAAAGGACGTTTCAATTTTTTCCATATGCTGACCAGAATGCACCTCACCCGCAGACACCGCAAGCCAGATATGGTCTTGCCGAGACGCTTTCTGAAGGGTTAAGGTGAGAACATGAAATGCAATGTGGCAAAATGGGATCGACTGCTTCGTCTCGGTTTCGGGATACTTCTCACGGCGTGGGCAATTGCCGGCGGCCCATGGTGGGCGTACGTTGGTCTAGTTCTCCTTGCGACCGGAGCCTGGCGCTTTTGTCCGATTTATGCGGCTCTTCGCAGCGGCACTAACCGCCAAATCTAACAATTCCTGCAATACCAGACTTAAGCCCTGAAAATGGTTTAAGTTCTCCTCGCCTTTTTCCGAAATACCGTCTGGTGAAGGAGGCGATGTGGCAGCAAGAATTTTGCTTGTTGACGATGATAACGACATTTTACATATAGCCAGTTCAATACTAGCGCAGCAGCACTATGAGGTCATGACTGCACCGGGTGTCCTTGAGGCTCTCGAACTTCTCAAAACTTTTCCGTTTGATGCGATCATTACTGACGCGAACATGCCTCATTATTCTGGCTTTGATTTGCTCAAATCTCTGAAAGCCGATCCACGATTAAAAGATATCGCCGTCGCGATGCTCACCGGACGCCGAGAACGGCGCGATATTGAACGCGCTCTTCAAGCCGGAGTTGACGATTATATGGTTAAGCCAATCGACCCGCTGATCTTTGTTAAAAAAGTTGAGGCTCTTTTTGTTAAAAAACCGGCGCAAGTCAGAGCGGAGTATCCGCTTCCGCAGGTCAACGCTTTCTCGAAAGCCACGATCCAAATGAAAATCGATATTCTCTCGATTTCAGAAATGGGTTTAGTGTTACGCACCTCTTGCGAATTTCAAAGTGGAGAAATCCTGGATTTACAAACGGCGATTTTCACCGATATCGGTGTGGAAACACCCTTCTTAAAAGTGATGAGTTCTGTGCGTGCCGGGACCAGTTTTGAAACCCGTGTGGCGTTTGTTGGTGCGGCCGATTCAACTCTGCAACGTGTTCGCGCTTGGATTGTTCGAAATACGACGAGGCTGGCGGCATGAAAATCTTATTTGCTGAAGATGATCCGAATATCGCATTGATCGCGCAACTGTCGCTTGAAAAAATCGGCGGGCATGACGTCACTCACGTAAGTGACGGCGAATTGGCGCTGCAAAGAGCTCGGACCGAGGCCTTTGACTTGATTCTCCTCGATGGCACGATGCCTCGGCGCACGGGTCTGCAGGTGGCCGAAGAATTGCGCAAGACACCTGGGTTTAACACGCCAATTATTTTTCTCACTGCCAAATCTGAAGAAAAAGACATCAAAACTTTTATGACGTTAGGTCAGGGCTATATAGCCAAGCCTTTTGATCCGCAAACTTTGAGCCAGAAAATCATTGAAACTTTGCAGGGACAAAGGGCCAAAGCCGTATGAGGTCAATTCGGTTCCGGCTGCGCTTCTTGTTTCTCTCGGTCCTCACCTGCATGGGAATTTTCGCCTATGAGACGTGGGCCGCGTATGAGGATATGCGCCAGACGCACGAGTATTTAAATGAAAGCATTGATCTGCGCCAAACCGTCATGACTGTGGCCTTTCAGGAATTCAGTGATAAAGCCAAGGAGAAGCTACAGCGCTACAGGCGCAAGTTGCAGACCGAACAGCGGCGAACCGCGATGAGCAATTTGATTCAAGCTTATTCCGAAGGTGAGTCAAAGCTTTTGTCCAAGCGCGTGCAAGAAAGTCTAGAAATCGAACGGCAATTTTATCTGGAGATTCTCAGAAGAGATCAGCTGATCTCGGCCCGCGTGGAAAAATTTGCGCTCCTCACCCTCGTTTTGCCAGTCGCCACGCTGATTCTTTTGATGTTCTTTATCCGCACCAGTATTTTTCGTTCACTCGACCGACTTTCTCAGCGAATGCTCGATTTTCTGGTCGACCGTTATTCATTTCAGCTCACTGAGCCCGAGGCTAATGAATTTGGCGATTTACAAAAAACCTTCAACTCGCTCGCTCAGCGCGTGATCAACAATATGGATGAGTTGAAAAACTTGGACCGCGCCAAATCTGAATTCTTGAGCATTGCCAGTCATGAATTGCGTACGCCCTTGACCTCTATTAAAGGTTCGCTGAGCCTGCTCACCAGCGGCGTCATGGGAAATCTCGACGTCAATTCTCTGCGCCTCATTAAAATCGCCGAAACTGAAACCGATCGCCTAATTCGCTTGATCAACGATCTTTTAGATTTGGCTAAAATCGAAGCCGGTAAACTTCCGCTCGCCTGCGACTGGGTCGCCTGGGATGATCTGATGAAGAAAATCAGCGAAAGTCTCATGGGCCTTTCTCATCGCGCCAAAGTTGGCCTCATCACCGAGCCGGTACCAGGTTTGGAAGTTTTTATTGATCGCGACCGGCTCCAACAAGTGCTCACCAATTTGATTTCAAATGCAGTCAAGTTTTCTCCAGAAGGCTCATCGGTGATCGTTCGCGCCGCGCAAGGAGATAAAGGAGAACTGCAAGTTGAAGTCATCGACCATGGCTGCGGTATATCGGCTGAAGACCAAGATGTGATTTTTCAAAAATTTCGCCAGGGCTCAAATGAAAGCACAGTCATTCAAGGCACCGGACTCGGTTTGGCGATTGCCAAGGCTCTCGTCGAGGAACATGGCGGAGTCATAGGCTTGGAATCTGACGTCAACCAAGGCAGCACATTTTACTTCACCCTGCCGCGCTGGCGTGACGCTCAT
>JAYVXN010000226.1:0-5991 GCA_043785085.1 Bdellovibrionales bacterium
CCGTTCACACTACGTCTTGGGAATTTGTAACTGCTATCAGCCACAAGGCTACGAAGCTGCGATGGGGCACTTTCGACAAGCCATTGAATTAGCACTTGAAGCCAATGACAAGGCCGCTTTAGCTCCGCCACTCTACGGAATTGCCAATGTTTTTTACGCCAAAGGGGAATACGACGAGGCCCTGCGTGAACTCGGTAGCCTAGAGGTTTTATTAGGCTGTCTAGAACTCCACGAACTCAAATCAGCATCGCACTTGCTGCGCGGTTTGATCAAACGTAATCAAAATAATTTACAAGAGGCGCTTACGCACACTTGGGCGGCTTACGAATCACTGCGCTTGAATCCGCATTTCGTTTTGTATCTGCAAACTCTCGTCGCACTAGGCAGCATCTATCTCAAAAAAGAGGATGAGAAGTCCGCCATGCTTTACCTTGAGCTGGCTAAGCGAAGCGTGCACGCCGATGAGCTGCCGCGCTTGTCACGACTCGTGGATGATACGGTCAGCTCCTGCCGTCAGCCGCCTACGACTCATACTTATGATTTGATCTTCGATACCAAAACCGGAGTGCTGTTAGGAAAACGGGGTGAACTGCGCTTTGAAGGGCAATTTGTTTTGCGCGATCTCTTGCGCCTGTTTTTGGAAGAACCCGGGCGTATTTTCACCAAAGAGGATCTGGTCCAGCGGGTTTGGAATGAAAAGTATGACCCGTCCAATCATGATAATAAGATATATGTGACGATTAAACGCCTTCGCCACCTCCTTGAGGGACCGAGCGATAACACTCAATTTATTTTACGAGCAAAAAATGGATATTTTTTCAATTCAAAGACGAAGATTCTGATTGTGTAAGATGGAGATATTATGTTGCGTCTGAAAATTTGGGCCCTCAGTATTTGGATTGCGGTATTACCCTTGTCAGTGGTATTGCCGACGGTTTTTCTTGCCTCATCGTTGCCTAGCGTTGCGAGCGCTTGTCGCGATTGTCCGTTTCCAATGAAAATCGGCGAAGGCCGATGGCTCATGCCCAACAATCTGATTGAGATTCATATTGAAAAAATTCAGCACTATAGTGCTTTCACTCACTTGTACATTTCACTGATCGATCATGAGACCGGTGATGTCCTGGCGATCGGCTCGGTCTTTCATCCTGTCGCCAAATCAACCATTCATGCCAACCTCTATGATCAACTGGGCCAGGTGGTCACCTTAACGTTCCAATATACAGATCCGAAAGAAGATGAAGTGGAAATCCAGCTTGATTGCAGCACGTGCATGATCAAGTCTCGGCTAAATTGATAAATTTTGCTTGTTTGCCGCTGAGCTGAAATACCATCGGCTCAGTAAACCAAGACCCTAAATTCACTGACCGCACAGTTTGTCCGTTGATGGCGAATGAGAAATCGTCTTGCACGTGCACATGTCCCGTGACGATTAAGTCAAATTTCGATTCTGAGAACTTACTTTCGGCATGACTCCGGATGAGCTCTTTGATTTTTAAAACCGGGAGCTCTTTGCGAGTCGAAGTATAGTCACGGCTGGCAGAGCTGGCCTTTTCTCCAATCAAGGTCACCAACCGATCCGGCAAGTTTTTCTCAAGTATCTTCAGCAAAGGTGTACGCAGAAGCCAGCGCAAAAAGAGGTAGCCTCGATCATCGGGATTGATCAGATCGCCATGCTCCACCCGGACTCTCAGGCCACTCAATTCAAACTCAGAGGCATCTTCATAAACTTGAAAGCCAAGCTCGCCGGCCCAAAAATCGCGAAGATAAAGATCGTGGTTTCCTTCGAATACATGGATATCCACTCCGTGTTTTTTCAATTCCTTGAGCACTTCAATCAGGGGCTTGAAGCGGTCGATAAAAAACTGATGCTGACCTATCCAGAGGTCGAAAATATCACCGACCAAAAAAAGCTGACAGGGTGGGGCGTCTAATAGCGAACGAAAAAAGCGCAACAGGGTTTGACTGTTGCGCTCGTCCATCGATTTGAGATGGAGATCCGAAATGAAAAACGCGTCGCTCACGTTAAAGGAAAGTCCTGATCATCGTCTTTTTGCTTGCGACGTAGGTATGCGGGAACATCGAGATTCTTCGTATCAAATGGCGCTTTCATTACTTCATTGGCTAAGCGGCGTGCCACCTCAAGTGAATTCTCACCATTTTCAACATCCATCGACAATTGCTCAGGCTGCGGCTGGCGCTGACTGTGCATTTGATTGTCACGATACGCACGCGCTTTTGCCAAAAGGATGTCACGAGGAAGAACTTTTTTATCGGCAACTTCGGCTTCGGTGCGCTGATGATTGGCTGGATGATAAGAACCATCGACATTCAAATGTTGCGACATCACACCCTGCTCCTGATTCCACTCCTGCGGAATCGGCGGAGGAGGCGGCATCTGCGGAGCTGCAGCTTGCGGTGGAGGTGGCGGCGGTGGATAAATTGGTGGCATCGGTTGCTGATACTGACCATAGGCAGGCTGGGGCTGTGCATAGGCCTGTGGATTGTAGGCCGGATTTTGCGGCGGAGGCTGGGCATAATTTTGCTGAGGAGCATAGTTTTGCGACGGCGGCTGTTGCATTTGCGGGGCCTGCTGCTGCATATGGCTCTCATTGTAAAACTCTGGAACGCGAGCTTGTGGCGCATTCATCACCGACATTTGGTTCGAAGCGCGCACCTGATGGGCCAATGCTTGCATTTGGTTATACTGATTATTTGAGTGGGCGTGCAGCGGATCAAGGCCAAAGCCAGTGGCAATGACAGTGACTTGGACTTCATCACCCATGTTTTCATCAATCACGGCACCGAAAATAATTTCGGCATCTTCATGGGCGGCCTCAGTGATCAGAGTTGAGGCTTCATTGACTTCATAGAGGCTCAGATCTGGTCCGCCCGTGACATTGATGATGATGCCAGTTGCGCCATCAATTGAAATATTCTCGAGCAGCGGAGAGGAGATCGATGCGGTCGCCGCTTCAACAGCGCGACTTTCTCCGGAAGCACGGCCGGTTCCCATGATCGCCATGCCTTTTGCGGACATGACGGTGCGGATATCGGCGAAGTCGAGGTTGATCAAACCTCGGACATTGATTAAATCAGAGATGCCTTTGACCGCGTGCAGGAGCACTTCATCAGCTTTTTTGAAGGTATGCACGAGCGGCGTTTTGTCGCCAGCAATCGAGAGCAGCTTTTGATTTGGAATCACGATCAGCGTATCGACGTTTTCTTTCAATTCAGAAATTCCGCCGTCGGCATGGCGCATGCGCTTTTTGCCTTCGAAGGCGAAGGGCCGCGTGACCACTCCGATGGTCAAGGCACCTAACTCACGCGCGATTTTTGCTACGATAGGAGCGCCACCCGTTCCGGTTCCGCCGCCCATTCCGGCAGTGACGAAAACCATGTCGGCGCCGTCAATTGCCTCGACGATATCATTATAGGATTCAATGGCCGCGCGCTTACCAATTTCAGGATTGGCGCCCGCGCCTAATCCCTTCGTCAGTTCTGATCCCAATTGAATTTTTGTGGATGCTTTGTGTGCGGCGAGCGCTTGGCGATCCGTATTGGCCACAATGAATTCGACGCCGCTCAGACCACCTTCAAGCATGGTCGAAACCGCATTATTTCCACCGCCACCGATGCCGACGACTTTAATATTGGCACCGATATTGATGTTTTCCTCAAGTTCAAACATATAACCCCCGTCCTTAGTTATTTAGAGTGCCCCACTAATCATATCCTTCACTCTTCGAGCCCATCCAGAAAATACATCCTGAAGCCCATTATCAGCAGTGGGATTTATGAAGCGAGACTTTTCTTGATTCAATCCGTAAATCAAAAGCCCAACTGACGTCGCATAAGCTGGCGATTTAACCACATCCGTTAATCCGCCAACCCTATCCGGAATTCCTCGACGAACCGGAATGTCCGAGATGAATTCACCCATCTCGACCAAACCTTCCATCTGGCAAGCCCCGCCAGTGAGAACGATTCCAGATCCCAGATGATTGATGAGTCCTGAGCGTTCGAGTTCTTGGTAGATCAGACCAAGCGTCTCTTCGGCTCGGGGTTCAATCACTTCGCAAAGATTTCGTCGAAGTAGGGCACGCGGCTTACGGCCCCCCACTGCTTCCACTTCGATGGTCTCTTCTTCCCCCACTAGATCTGCGATTGCACAACCGTGCTTTTTCTTTAATTTTTCGGCACTTGTTTGCGGTGTCCGCAAGCCCATGGCGATATCCTGGGTAAAGTGCAAGCCACCGACGGGAATAATCGCCGTATGCGCGACCGAGCCGGCGACATAGGTGATGATATCGCTGGTGCCGCCGCCGATATCGACAACGGCGGCGCCTAGTTTCTTTTCATCTTCGCTGAGGACTGACAAAGCCGAAGCGAGTTGCTGCAAGACCATGCCGCTGACATGCAAGCCAGCTTTCTCAGCACATTTCACAATATTTTGTAAAGCGGTTCGACCGGCCGTGACCAAGTGAACGTTTGCTTCGAGGCGAACGCCCGTCATGCCGATCGGATCAAAGATGCCGTCTTGCTCATCGATTTTAAATTCACGAGGAAGGACATGTAAAACTTCGCGATCAGCCGGGACGGCAACGGCCTTGGCCGCTTCGATCACACGATCGATGTCTTCACGCTTCACTTCTTTATTTCGAACCGCGACCATGCCGCGTGAATCGAAAGATTTAATGTGCGTGCCACCGACCGAAACATAAACATGATCTATTTTATGACCCGACATCAGTTCGGCTTCGTCTCGCGCCTTTTGAATCGCCTCAATCGTCGCCTCAACATTGACGACCGCTCCTTGGCGGATGCCAATGCTGCTGGCACTGCCTAGGCCGACCACATCGATCGTGAAATCGATGGCTCCACCTGGCAGAGGCGCACTGTGCGATACCGTTCCAATAATGACGGATACTTTAGTTGAGCCAATGTCTAGGCCAGCGAGTAGCTGGGGTTTCACTTGAGTTGAGGGCTTCGTCATCCTTAACCTCTCCGCTTGAACTGCTGGAGGCACGACCGACCATGGTGTGCTGAAGCTCGTTTCATTTCACTTATCGTACTTATTTTTTTAAATTTTGTAACGTTTAAAACCAAAGTAATAACATACTTTTGGCTGAACCCTACGACTTAAGCCTACGGAGCCTTACGCAGCCTGACAAGGACTTTCTTCGAGAAACTTGCATCGATGACGCGAGATTTAAGATGATTCGCTGTCAAATAGTCGAGCACCTGTGAAACGCGCGCGACCTTCAGCTGGGTTTTTTCTTCACCCATCTTGACCTCGACCTTAGGACTGATCAGCATCAGTGAGTAACCTGATTCAGAATTATAAGAAATCTCAGCCACGTTTCGGCGCGAAAGCAGACCTTTTTCTGGCAGCACGGTGATCAACTCTACCGCGCGCTTTCGTAAAGAAAGATTATTTATAAAATTTTCTCCGCGCAAAATCGGAACATCTGGGAGTAAAGACGGCGCCAGCGGCGACAAAATTGCGGCGTCATCGGTCACCGGCAGCAATTTTCCGCGTGAACTGAGCAGGAGCAGTTCCGCATTTTTAGGAGTCACTTTAATTTGGATTTCATTCGGATAAGCCCGCACGATTTTGACATTCTTGATCCACTCATCACCGGTAATCAAGGTTCTGATATGGCCCAAATCGATTTCCCAAATTTTATGTTGCATGAAATCAGCGACTTTCGCTTCGATCCGTTTTTTCAACTCTTGGGTGATATTTTCATCGCGTGTTTCACCCGGGCCAAGTTCGGTTTCGGTGAATTCAATCGGAATTTTTCTGACGATAAAGATCTTCGATTGCCAGAGAAGGGCCAAGGCGACCCCCAAGGTAATCAAAAAAACTGCTGAAAAAAAAATGAGTCGGCGCAAGAATTTCATTTCAATTAGTATAGAGAAGCTCGCGGGCTAACGCAAATTTGCTGATTTGATCGGTGTTTCCCGTCTGACACAAAGCGCATTGGC
>JAYVXN010000227.1:0-1754 GCA_043785085.1 Bdellovibrionales bacterium
TACGAGCAGCAAAAGTCCTGCTGCCAAAAGAATGCGCACTTTCATGTGTGCTCCTCCTCAATAATTGTTAATATTATTCGCGACTTCCCCAAGAAGTGCGTTTCCAATGAAATTAGAACACGTCACAATTTCAATTCGCAAGTGAAATAGGTGCTTAATATTTGTGCATGGGTGGCGCTACGCCGCTCAATCGCCGATTTTAATTTGCATGGCTGAGGTGTGACGTCGTGTTCCAAGTTCTGGCCCGAGCGATTCTCCGAGGGGGGAATATTGGAAGCTTGTTGCCGAGATTTGAGCGCGCCGACAACAGCTGTTTGGCAGCCATTTTCGAATTTGCAATTTACTTGCATTAAACACGGTGTTATCACTTGATAGATGCAATTGATTTGCATGAGTTCTTGGGCCCACATTGAGCCCCGTTGAAACTGAGGAAAATGTCACTGACAACGCAAACCCTGATTTTAACAATTGGAATGGCCGTTTTTTGCGCGCTGCCACTGTTGTTCCCAGTGGTCCAGCGCCAGAGAAAACTCCTGTTTTTGATCGGTACTGGAGCGATGCTGGGGCTTTGCGTTTTTGATTTGCTGCCCGATGTGTTTGCTTTGGGTGGACGCCCTGGCATTGTTGTGACTGCCGCAGTCGGTATTATTTATTCATTGATCCATTTTTTTTATATCGGTTTGCATCACACACATGAGCACGGTGGTGAAGAGGCGAACCATGAGCATGGCTTCTGGACTTTTCTGCTTTCGCTGATGGGACATTGTTTTGCCAGCGGCATGCTGCTGGCAGTTTCGATGCGATTTTCACAAAAAATTGCGATGACGGTATTTTTGGCTTTGATCGCGCATAAAGGCTATGAGTCACTGACGTTTACCTCGATCTTGATGGCGAAGAAAAAAAGCCGGCGTGAAAATAGTGGGATCATTTTGATTTATGTTTCGGCCTTGCCACTGGGGGTTTGGGTGACCCGCATTTTCGGAGCCAGCGCCAATCAGACCTTGGCAATGTATGTGAGTGCTTGTGCCGTTGGCAGCCTTTTAGGATGTTTGGTTTTTGATTTCATCTTACCGAGCTTTCATCACGTCAAAGAAGAGCGCTATCAAATTGCTTGGTTGCTCGCGGGCTTACTCTTGACGCAACTTCTGATGCGGCAGATTTAGGGCCCTTAAGACGCGCAGGACGGGCAAACCCCGAAAAATTCGAGACGGTGCGAGAGGTTTTTGTAGCCCATGCGCTCAATGATTTGCCCTTGGCCCTCGATGACGCAAAAATTCAAGGGCTCGATCTTCTTGCATGATGTACAGATCACATGGTGATGATGATTGCCGTCGACAGAAGCTAATTCAAAGCGAATGATCCCATCACCAAAGTCACAACGAATAATCACGCCGATTTCGGCAAATGTGGCAAGTGTCCGATAGACAGTCACGCGATCAAGTTCTGGCCCTTTGGATTTAAGTGCCTTTTTGACAAGGTCGTCGGCTGAAAACGGGCTACCATAATGAATAATCAAATCCAAGATAAAGGTTCGTGGCGCGGTGACCTTCACTTTATAAGCCTTGAGTTTTGCCAGGGCACTGGCAAATTCGGATTTGTATTCAGCCGTCGAACACTTATGCTTTTTCACAAAAAGACCTGCTTTCAATGAGCCATAATATACTTGAAAACCGGTCTAGTTGCAACTCGTCTAACCGCCCAAGTGGGCTCGCGTGCACGACCTGCATCCATCCTTGGTCACTGTGCCCGTGAGC
>JAYVXN010000228.1:0-1751 GCA_043785085.1 Bdellovibrionales bacterium
GCCGCCAAAGTCCATGCCGCAATCAGAGCGATAGGAATTAACGTTTTGCCCCAAGAGCGTGACTTCTTTCACACCACGAGCAACCAGGTTTTTAATATCTTTTAGGAGCTCTGGAGCTTGGCGACTGCGCTCCCGCCCACGGGTAAACGGCACCACACAAAAGGTGCAAAAATTATCGCAGCCTTTGGTGATATTCACAAACGTGGCCACACCGGGATTGCGCACCAAAGTTTCAATTTGATAAGGCTTTTCATGCTCGAACCGAGCCGAAACGACTTTAGAGCCGCCCCCCTTTGAACTACCCATAGTGCGCGCCACGATTTGCGGCAATTGATCGATTGCGTCAGTGCCAACAATGAAATCCAAAAGCGGCACATCCGTCAGGAGGTTTTGCTTTTCTTGTTGAGCCACACAGCCGGCCACGCCAATGCGCAATTCAGGATTGGCGTTTTTCAAAACGCGGTAGCGGCCCGCTTCGGAGTGAACTTTATGCACTGGTTTTTCGCGAACACTGCAGGAATTGATGATGATGAGAGTTGCCTGCTCAGGACTGGTTACCGGCACAAAATTCATCATCTCCAAAAGCATGTACATGCGTTCAGAATCATTGACATTCATTTGACAGCCATAAGTTGAAATATAGACCCCGCGGCCCTGGCCGATATCGGCGTTGCCCTCTTGCTGATTTCGATCTGCCGAATCTGAGGTTTTTTCAATGGCTTGTTCTGAGGTCGTTTGCATACCTAAAGACCTTCCCCCAACGATGGGTTATGAGCATACTTCTGCATTGTGCTAAAGGTGATTTAGAGGTATAAACGTCTCCTCTAAAGAATGTCAACTGACACAGGGTGTTTTCTAAACCCTTTCAGGCAAAGGATTTCCAATGCAACCACGCTTGCCTTCTTCGAAAAAATGGACCCCGCTTCCGGAAGATTTCACGCTTAAAATCCGTGAAGTTTTCTCCGGAAACTTCACCAAAGAAGCCGCCGAGGGTGAATTTATTGCTGAAGGGCGAATTTATCCCGAAGAAGTCCTGGTGCGCATTGGCTACCTTGAAAGTGGCCGTCTGAAACAGGTGAATTTTGAGGCCTCGGTCGATTACGACAAAGAAAAAAAAGACGCGACCAAGAAGATCTATGCTGGAATTGACGCAATCGCTAGTTTTATGGAGCAGTATTTCGAAACACCTGAGGCTGTCGAAGAATTTCCGATCAATTGGCATGGCTATGAGTTTGAAGAGCAAATGGTGTACATGCAGCTCTCAACGATTAATTCCAAATTGGAAGAAGAAGCCGATCGACTTTTAGGCCTTGATGAAAAAGCCCTCGTGAAAGAGCATCAGGAAGAAGAAGATGCTCTGGCCAATGCGGTGGTTGATACGGACCTCGCAATGGATATCCAACAGGAGATTCGCAAAGGTTTCGACGTTAATTGAGGCCCCCGCTTCAGGCCACGGTGGCGGGCACAAGAATGCGGCCCGCTGTCAACGGCCTGCGGCGTCAGTACCAGTTTCTGAGTCAGGAAACCAGTAGTTTTGAAGCGGCGAGCCTAATTGGTGTAACAGGTTTTCCTGCCTGCTTGAACGCGTGAAATCTGTTCTACTCAAAAACCTAAGAAAGGTCATCTTGCCAGAGGCCACCGCAACATTGCCCAAACAATAGCAGTCATAATCGGCGTATAAACCGCAAGCATTAGCGGAACTGCGACCACGGACCAGCCTACCTTCGGATCACGGTTAAAAAAGTATTGCC
>JAYVXN010000229.1:0-5944 GCA_043785085.1 Bdellovibrionales bacterium
ACGGTGTACGTACGCCTCGTCCAGATTTTCCTGCGCGAGCCGCCACCTTCGGGCTTCTGGAGCATTCCGACTCGAAAGTTTATGCAACATTGGGGTAAACTCATGCGATTTTCACATTGCGCTTTGTCGAAGGGCGCGGCATTTTCCAAACTCGACTCATCAATTTGCTCAAGATGCGTTAACTTGGTAGAATCGGCTTTTGTTGTCACGACCGAGGGCATTTGTTAGAGTCGTCTCGCAAGATTTTAAAGCTCGGTGACATCATGAAAGGAAATAAAAAATGGCTGAAGAAGTAAAAATATATGAGGGTGCTGTCGATAAAGGCTTAGAAGGTGTTGTCGCCTGCACAACGGCCATTTCCTTCATTGTCGGAGCCACGCTGAATTATCGCGGCTATACCATTGAAGATCTCGCTGAGCATTCTAACTTCGAAGAGACAGTATTTTTACTCTGGAACAATCGCCTTCCGAAAAAAGACGAGCTCGAGCAAATTCACAAAGATCTTTGGAAAGAGCTCACGCTGGATGCAGCGTTGGTTAAAGTTTTGAGAGACTTGCCGACGAAAGATGTGCATCCCATGGCGTGGTTGCGAACTGCTGTTAGCTTGATGGCCCATTACGATAAAGAGGCCCAGGATTCTTCCTCTGCGGCCAATATGCGCAAGGCGATTCGCCTGACTGCGAAAATGGGAACTTTGGTGACGACGTTTGAGCGCATTCGTACCGGAAAAGAAATCGTGGCGCCGAATCCCGCGAAATCAATTGCCTGGAACTTTTTCTACACGTTGACCAGCAAAGAGCCAGACCCGCAGATCGTTAAGATGTTTGATACCTGCTTGATCCTGCATGCTGATCACGAATTAAATTGTTCAGCATTTGCCGCTCGGGTGACTGCCTCTTCTCTCAGTGATGTTTACTCAGCTGTGGTGAGCGCGATTTCTGCACTCAAGGGTCCGTTGCATGGCGGAGCCAACGAGCAAGTGATGCTCATGCTCAAAGACATTGGCACTATGGAGCGGGCGCAGACTTGGGTGAAAGAAGCCTTAGAGAATAAACAAAAAGTTATGGGCTTTGGTCACCGGGTTTATAAGAACGGTGATCCGCGGGCGAAAATCCTGCGTCAGATGAGTGAGCAGATCACGAAAAAAACCGGTCAGCCGCATCTTTATCAAATGTCGGACCTTATCGACTCAACCATGCAGTCGCAAAAAAACCTTTTGCCGAACGTCGATTTTTATTCGGCCACGGTTTATTACAGCATGGGCATTCCAATCGATTTGTTTACTCCCATTTTTGCCGCGTCCCGCGTCTCAGGTTGGCTCGCGCACATTTTTGAGCAGTGGACCAACAACCGCATTTACCGCCCCCGTGGCAAATGGGCCGGTAAAGAGGGATTGCATTGGGCTCCGCCAGAAAAGCGTTAAACGTTTGATCTTGAGACAAAGCACTTTTGAAAACCCGACCTCCTCCGGGTTTTTTTCATTTAGGCCCGTACGGAAGTTTTACAGGATTCGCTAAACCTGAGGAGCCAATTGAAAAATTCCGAAATTTTGTCAAACTCTTCATGGTTCCTGAACAGGTTTCATTGATTTCAGTAACAAATGCAAACTCGTACTTAACTGTTGCCGGGCTCAGGCCGATAGGACTTTAGCTCTGTCTAGCCGGATCAATGATGGCAGACGGCGCGTTGCCATGGAGTCGTCAATCTTAGGAGGAGTCTCACCATGTATAAAATTCTTCTGATTAGCCGCTCTCAAGACGAGAACATGATTTTGGAAAGAAGAATTGAGCCAGCTATTCCGAATGTGGGTCCGATCCATTTTTTAAGTGCCCACCCCTCTGGAATGGTGTCTTCGTTAGATAAAGGCGTGACCATGGTGATCGTTAATCTTCCGATCTATAAAAAAGAACATATCTCAATAGTCACCACTTTGCGCAACGCCGGCTTTGCTGGGCCTGTGGTCATTTTGGCCAAACCTGATAATATTGAATGTGTGATTGAATTAAAGAAAATGCGTTTTGTCGCGTTTATCGAGAAACCCTATGACCTCAAAGATCTTCCGGGCATTGTGATTAAATTCGCCCACGCTCGACGGGTCGCGCAGCGAATTTATCGGCGCTTTCCGACTCAGCAAACAGCCGAAGTTGAAATTCAAGGGACGACGGAGCGTAAGCCGATGACACTTTGTAACTTGTCAAAGAGCGGCGCTTATTTTGAAGTGCAATTGAGTCAGCCGATTGCTATCGGCGACATGCTGCGCGTGACCATTCCGCTCAGCGAGATGAATCGGACTTATTCTGTTCCAGCTCGAGTGGTCTGGACATCCGTGCCGTCCATCCTAGGCGGCGAAGCCGGCGTTGGCGTCGAATTCGTTGGTGCCGCGGATATCTCTAAACAACTTGTTTAAATGAGTCTCCTGGTTCAATTTGGCCAAGACAAAGTGCTGCGAGTTCGGATCAATGATCCGGCTCACGGCAACAGCTTTAGTCTCTCGATAGCTCGCGAGCTGGATGTTGCTTTGCGCTCGCAGCAGATTCTTGGCCTGGAACTATCCAGCACGGGTCGCTTGTTTTGTGCTGGCGGCAATCTCTCGCAATACGCAAAAATGAATCGGAATTCCGAAGGCCTTCGCGCGAATCGTGAAATTGGCCGTGTCCTCGATCGCGTTCATCAGTTGAAAGTGCCGACGGTCTGTGTTGTCCAAGGGGATTGCTTTGGTGGCGGAGTTGAGGTCATCAGCAGTTTTGATCATGTCGTGGCCGTTCCTGAGGCTCTGTTGGGACTATGGCAAAGGCGCATTGCTTTGAGCTTTGGTTGGGGCGGCGGAAAGCGCCTTTTGCAGCGGTTGTCTATGCAACGTCTGCGAACGCTTGCGCTGGAGAGCCGCTGTCTTTCAGCTTATGAGGCGCAATCTGCCGGGCTGGTGGATGCCGTTGTGCTCTCTTCGTGTTTGCCTGATTATCTTGTGAATTATTGGCGTGCCTTATTGGCCTTACCTCAAGAGCCGGTCGCCGGAATCAAAGCCGTGACGGCGAAAAATGAACAAAAAGTATTTTCATCATTATGGTGGAGTCAAGCGCACCGGGAGATTTTAGCCAGGCGGCGACGCTGATTCAAATGCTGACTATTTTTTTGACACCTGCTGAGCCGAGATTGGCGCGCAAGATTTTTTTAAGCCTGAGCTAACCTTAAATTCGAAGTCGCCGGCATTTTCATGGCACGACTTTCGCATTTTCAGCTGTTGTTGAACCTTCAGTAAGGCGGTCGCTATGAAAAAACATATTCCTTATATCGTATTGGCTGGCGTGCTCACAGCGTTTGTGGCGTGTGGCCCGAAAGATGGCAATGGCTCACGGAGCCGTTTGACCGGTCAGACAAAAACCGCCGATAAGCTGGGTTTGATGGCCCTGAAAGTTTCTGCTCCAGGGGTAGACGCCGTCAACAATCAAATTTTGATCCCCAAGCCACAAGACACTCAAGAGTTTAACTTCAAAGTCGACACCTCAAAAGATGGCTCTCTGCAGTTGGGCGCGATCACTGACAATTCTATCGGTTGTACGAATGATAAAAAACCGGATGTGACCTTTGAATATCTCGTCGGCACCTCCAACGCCACTAAAATGGATGCGAATACTTCTGCACCGATCACTAAAGATTCAGACTCGAAATTGCGTGTGACCATCAAAAATTTATTTTCGTGCTCGAAAATCGATTTTAATTTTGCGATGACTTATCGCGGCCCTGATGGCAGGACTACGACGCCTACGGGCACGGCCGACACGACCAAACCCGTGGATAAAACAGCCGAGATCGCGGCTAAATTCGTACCTGCTCTGAAAGTTGTCGTGGGCAATGATGACATGCTTGATTTTAGAACCCTCGTGAAAAAACTAGCACCGAAAGTTACGACGAAAACAGAATCCCTTATTGACACTTCGACATACCGTTTTGTCACCTCAGATGCGAGCCTCTCTTTTGTATGTGTGGTGGGAGTCAAAGCCAATATGATCGCTTCCTCGACATGTGGTTTGGGATTTGCCGCGCCTGGAACTTACGCAAATGGAAACATCGTTCGTGCGGGTGCTGTTGAGATCAATAACAATGACGATGCCGTGAAAATTCTCGGAGCATTGACCCCTGCGGCCAATGGCGATTTAGGTCTTCAGGCCAAAGAGACAGTGAATGGCACAGCACAAAAGCGTTTTGAGATCACTTGCACAGGTAATAAAGACAAGGCGAAATGTACGATTACGGGTGTTGCGGATGCGGCCAACCCTGCGGCGCCTAGTGCGGATGGAGCAGCTACGGCGCATGGTGCGGCGACGAGCGGCCCAGCAGCAGCTGACGCGCACTAGCCAACGTTGTGAGATTACGCCGGATTACTTACAGACGCATGCCATGTAATAGGGCTTTAGATTTTCCAAGCTCTGAATTGATTGTGGTTTCGGCACAGGATACGGCAGTTTTCTGATTCATTGCCGCCGCCAAATTCAAGATGTTTTTAACGCTCTCTGAGCTCCCAAGCTCGGAACTGGTTGTGTGAACGACATAAAACCCGCAAGTTTTCTGGTTCGTCTGGCCCACCGAGTTCAAGAGGGACTGTGTGATCGATTTCGAGTGCGTGTTTGGATTGGCACCTTCTTCCGGTTTTACTGTCCACATACTCGCAGATCGAGCCACGCGGCCCGGAACGTGGGAGGCCGCAGCAATCAACAATGCCCGCTAAACCTTCAACCCGCGCTCTTCCTTGGTACGCTTCATCGCGAACTCGACCAGTTGATCAATCAACTCAGAGTATGGGACGCCACTTTCAGCCATCATTTTCGGATACATGCTGATCTTGGTAAAACCAGGAATCGTATTCACTTCGTTGACATAAAGTGAGCCATCTTTCTTTAAAAAGAAATCAACTCGCGACATGCCTTCACAGCACAGAGTTTCGTAGACTTCGATCGCCATCTCCTGAACTTCGGCAATGACGTCTTCGTCTAATTTTGCCGGAATTTCAAACGTGGCGCCGTTGGCGTCGAGATACTTCGCTTCGTAAGAATAGAATTCATGTTTCGGTAAGACTTCGCCTGGATTTGAGGTGGTCGGTTCTTCATTGCCGAGCACGGCGCACTCGATTTCTCGGCCATCGATAAATTCTTCGACAATCACTTTGCGATCAAATTGAAAGGCATCCGTGAGTGCGGCTGCGAATTGATTTTCTGCTGAAACTTTGTGAACGCCGACGGAGGAGCCCATATTTGCGGGCTTTAAGAAAAAGGGCAAACCAAGTTCACGCTTGAGCCGAGCAAAATCAGAAGCTGAAGAAGAGTGGCGGTGCAGGGTGATGAAGTTACCGATCGGCAGACCCGCATCACGTAAAAGCCGCTTTGCGACATCTTTGTCCATGCCGACGGCTGAGCCGAGAACTCCCGAGCCGACAAAAGGTAATCCCATCAAGCGCAAATAGCCTTGCATGGTGCCGTCTTCACCGTAAGGTCCATGCAAAATCGGAAAGGCCACATCGACAATCCCGCGTTTTTGCCCGGACTGAGTTTCCATCACTTGCACGCCCTCGGCTGACGGAATCATAAAGCACTGGGGACCGGCTTTTTCGACATCAATCGGTTTGGTGACATCGGTTTTGCGTAAAACTTCTTTGTCGGCGATATAGCGCCACACACCCTTGCGGTCGATCGCAATGAGATGCGTATCGTATTTACCGGCGTCGAGTGCATCCATGACATTTTTTGCGGATTCTAATGAAACCGCGTGTTCTGAAGATTGTCCGCCAAAGATGAGTGCAAGTCGGGTTTTACCAGCCATTGAATAGTGCCTTTCATTTGATGCTATGTGGTCCCCAATGTTGCATAAACTTTCGGTCGGAACCGCTGACGCTTGCTCCAAAAGCCCGAATCTGACGACTTGCTCAGAAAATCTGGACTCAACGTACGGT
>JAYVXN010000230.1:0-5943 GCA_043785085.1 Bdellovibrionales bacterium
CCAAATTAGATCCTCTTCGGTGGCTACTGCTGCCACGGTTTCGGAAAAACTCTGATTGACCTCCTGGTAGCTAGCCCAGGAGTTTTCATTGTATTTCACAAATTCACTTTGATAGTGAAGCAGCGGCCATAAGACATCATTAGAAAAGCCATTATAATAGTCGTCGTATTTTTTCTCTGAGAGAAAGACGGGGTGATAAGTCCACTGCTCATTATTGACCTCACCGGCGCGGTCTTTCCAAATTTCCGGAGTGAGACCCTCCGGGGCACTGCCGATCCACACTCGCTGGGCACTGTGGTGAATGCCCTCGAGTGCTGAGACTAAGCCACCTGAGCTGCGGGTGATTTGACCCGTTTTCGCATCAATGCGAAACGGCAATCGATTACTGATGATGATCCATCGTGAATTCATTGAGGTCTTCCTTAGCAAGTGTTACCGCCACTTCACAATATGTACACACCACTTCAGTTTCAGGTCAGCGTGAAGCCAGATATAAAATAAGGTCTATGAAACGACACGCTTATAAATTCGGACTCGTTGGAAACTGCGCTTACATGGCCTATATCGATTTGCATGCCGATGTCGTGTGGCACTGCCTCCCGCGATTCGACTCAAGTTTTATCTTTGGTGGCCTCTTAGATCCAGAGAAAGGCGGACATTTTTCGGTTTCTCCACAATCGGGAGAAGAAGCCACGGCACAGTTTTACTTAGATAACACAAATATTCTCTGTACACGTTTTACAACCGATGAAGGTGACTTTGAAGTGATTGACTTTGCGCCACGTTTTCGGCGCTTTGATCGGCACTTCAAGCCTCTCATGATGATTCGTAAAATTCGCAAAATTTCCGGAAACCCTCGTGTCGTCGTCGCCTGTGAACCGCGGGGTCAATATGGCGAACTCGTGCCGCACGTGTCATTGGCCAGCAACCACATTCGCTTTCAGGGACTGGACGATTATTGTCGCCTCAACACCAACGTGCCTTTGACGTACGTTGTTCACAAAACCCCCTTTCTCTTAACCGAGACAAAATATCTCGTTCTGACCTGGGGTGAGCCATTTGAGGCGGCACTTGAAGAGACCAGCGAATTGTACCTAAAGCAAACCACCGATTATTGGCAGCAATGGGTTGAGCGATGCACGATCCCAGACATTTATCAAAAAGAGGTCATTCGCTCAGCACTCGTTTTGAAGTTACATCAATATGAAGACACGGGAGCCATTATCGCCGCCGGTTCGACCAGTCTTCCGGAGGCGCCGAATAGCGGCCGCAATTGGGACTACCGATTTTTTTGGGCGAGGGACTCTTATTACACGCTGGCCGCTTTGCACTCAATCGGTCAGTTTGAAGAGCTCGATCGCTATTCACACTATATTCAAAATCTCGCTGTTGGTGCAGAGCATAGTTTACAGCCGCTTTACTCGATCTCAGGCGAAACGCAAACCATCGAGCGTGAACTTGATCTCGTGGGATATATGGGCAATAAACCGGTCCGTGTTGGCAATGCGGCGTTTTTGCAAATTCAAAATGATGTTTACGGGCAGGTCATGTTGTCACTCATGCCTCTGTATGTCGATGAGCGGATTATTCGCTCTAGGCGCTTGCAGACACGAGAATTGATTCTCAATATCTTGGGTTTTATCGAGGCAAAAATGATGACTCCGGATGCGGGTCTTTGGGAGTTTCGCAGTCAACAAAACCGCCACTGCTATACGTATTTGTTTCATTGGGCGGGCGCCTCGGCTGCGGTTAAAATCGGCAAAGTGCTCGACGACCCGGAGATCGTTGAAAAAGGTTTGCTTCTCCGCACGCAAGCCGCCGAAGGAATTGAGGCTTGTTACCACCCTGGCTTAAAAGCCTATGCCTCCCATGTGGGCGGCGAAATGCTCGATGCCTCACTTTTTCAGTTGATTACCATGAATTATCTTTCTGGAAACAGCGAGCGCGCCACGGATCACATTCGTGCCATGGAAGCGCAACTCAAAGCCAATGGCGGCTTGTTTTATCGGTATCGTCATGCAGACGATTTCGGTCATCCCGAAGTGGCGTTTTTAGTCTGTGGCTTTTGGTATGTCCGGGCTTTAGTCGCGACCAACCGTCTTGAAGATGCCATTAAGTCATTTGAACAGCTTCTGAGTTACGGAAATCACGTCGGGCTCCTCAGTGAGGATGTTGAGCCGATTTCTGGTAGCCAATGGGGCAATTGTCCGCAAACATATAGTCATGTGGGAGTTATTAACGCTGCATTTGATATATGGCGAAAGTTGGATAAGCCAAGCTTTCTCTAAAATATTCAGCAGACCGGGTGAGCGGCGCAGCACACCTAAATTCTCCTGACAGAAAGCAAACTTGACTATAAAATCTCAGCCTCGAAACTGAGGTTTGGACGGACCATGGCAAAAAAGACAAGCAAAGCGCCGCGTAAATCAAAAAAGAAGAAAATTGAAGATCTTCTGCCAGATGAAGCACCCCAGGAATTTTTGAATCGCGAGATCGAATGGCTCGAATTTAATCGCCGTGTCCTGCACGAAGCTCTTGATCAACGCACTCCGCTTTTAGAACGTGTGCGCTTTTTAGGCATTTTTACTTCGAACCTCGATGAGTTTTTTATGAAACGAGTCGGTGGTCTCAAGCGCCAAGTCGAAGTCGGCGTGCAAAGGCGAGTCGGCGGTCTGACTCCAGTGCAACAATTGGCAGCGATTCGCGCCAGTGTTTTACCGCAATTCGCTCAACAAGCGCAGTGCTATCAAAAAACCTTGATTCAAGAGCTCGCGCAAAAAGGCGTGTTCTTACTCAACTGGAAAGAGCTCACGCCGAGTGAACAGATTTTTGCGGCCCAGTATTTTAAGACGAATGTCTTTCCGGTGCTGACGCCTCTCGCTGTCGATCCGGGTTTGCCGTTTCCGTTTCTTTCAAACCTGTCGACGTCACTCGGGATCACCCTGAAGCATCCGGATCGGGATGAAAAGCTCTTTGCCCGCATTAAAGTTCCGAAGATTTTTTCGCAGTGGATTCAAATTCCCGGCGCTGAGAGCAAAGAGACTTTTCGCTTTGTCAGCCTGATGGATCTCATCAGATTTAATTTAAAGGGCCTCTTTCCCGATATGGAAGTTCTGGATGTCATGCCCTTTCGGATCACACGAAATGCCGATATCGAACGTGACGAAGACGATGCGGAAGATCTTTTGGAAATGATCGCTGAAGAGCTCAAGCAGCGCCGTTTTGCCGAAGTGGTTCGTCTCGAGCATGGCCCGAATCCGGATCCCTGGATGTTGCGCTTTTTAATGGAAGAATTAGAACTCACCGAAGCTGAGGTTTATGAAATTCCGGGCCTCTTGGATTACACGGATTTAAAGCCCATTGCCGATTTGAATTTGCCGAGTTTGAAATTCGATGCCTGGCAGCCGACCGTTCCGCCGCCACTGCTGGATGAGCAAGTGAATATTTTTAATATTCTAAAAACTCAGGACATTCTTGTTCATCATCCCTATGAGAGTTTCGCGGCCAGTGTCGAGCGCTTTATTCGCACGGCAGTCGAAGATCCCAAGGTACTTGCTATCAAAATGACCTTGTATCGTACTGGTGACGACAGTCCGTTTATTCCGCTTTTGATTCGTGCGGCGGATATGGGTAAACAAGTGGCGGTGTTAATTGAATTAAAGGCGCGCTTTGATGAAGAGCGCAACATTCACTGGGCGCAAGAACTTGAAAATGCCGGCATCCACGTGGTCTACGGTGTGATTGGATTAAAAACCCATGCCAAGACGACATTGGTGATCCGTCAGGAACTCGAGAGCCTGCAGTGCTACGTACATATTGGTACCGGCAATTACCATAAGGATACGGCCAAACTCTATACCGATATTGGCCTGTTCACGAGTCAATCGGCCTTTACCGAAGACGTAGTCGAGCTATTTCATTTTTTAACAGGACGCTCACTTAAGCGTAATTACCATAAGCTCCTAGTTGCGCCGATCAATATGCGTGATCGTTTACTGGCGATGATCAAAACTGAAACTGAAAACGCCAAGCTAGGAAAGCCAGCGCGAATTATTATCAAGTGCAATAGCCTAGAAGAAGTCAGTTTGTGTCGGGCGCTTTACGAAGCCTCGACCGCAGGAGTAAAGATTGATTTAATTATCCGCGGATTTTGCACACTTCGGCCCGGAGTCCCTGGGATGAGCGAAAACATCCGGGTGATTTCGATCATCGGTCGCTTTCTTGAGCATTCACGAATATTTTACTTTCAAAATGGTGCCGTCGATTCACTCAATGGAGATTTCTATATCGGCTCGGCCGATATGATGTATCGCAATCTCTTAGGGCGCATCGAGACGCTGATTCCGATTGAGGAAAAGGCGGCACGCGAGCGCCTGTCCGAAATTTTTGAAGTGATGCTGGGCGACCGCCGCAGCGCTTGGCTGATGCGGGCGGATGGCTCCTATGTGCAATATCAACCAAAAACACCCGGTGAAGAAGTCGGCACACATCAGGCGCTGATGCTGAAAAATCGGCTCCGTAATACGGTGACAGTTGAGGGCGCAGAAATTAAGAAGGAAGCGTTATCCCAGTGAGACTCCTACTCGTTCGCCACGCACCGGCCGTCAAACGAGAGGTCTTTCACAGCAAGGGACGAAATGACGATGCTCTTCGTCCGCTGACCCAATCAGGTCAAGAAAAAATGCGACGTTATGCTAAAGCATTGCGCCGCCGCCTCGGTGATATATCAAGTCTTTATTCGAGTCCTTTATTGCGAGCCAAACAAACCGCTGAAATTCTCGGTCGAGTTTACGGCCGGGAGTCTGAAATTGTCGAAGAACTGCTGCCTGAGACGCCTTTTAAAGAATTTCTGCTCTGGCTTCAGAGCAAGAAGACCCGTGCGCAAGACCAAGTGATTGTGATCGTCGGCCATGAGCCGCATTTGTCATTACTCGCTGGCTGGCTATTAACGGGCGAAATCGAATCGGTTTTCGATAAATTTGAAAAAGGCGGAGCCTGTCTTTTAAATTTTCCGCTGAAAATCAGCGCCGGAAAAGCTAAGCTTGTTTGGTTTTTAAATCCACCCTCGCGAGATAAAGCGTGAGTTTTTCTTCTCCAACGTGCCAGCCACTTCGCTGAGAATGCCGTCTCGTAATCCAACATAAGGAATCGCCAGCATTTCAACGTGGGCCATCGCCATGATTTCTTGCGTGATCAGGGCCGCTGGAACGATGACATCGGCGCGGTCGGGGCGCAGACGTAAAAACCGTGTCCGTTCTTTTACCGTCATTGTCTCCAAATGACTGACCAGCTCACGAAGCTCTTCCTGGGTCATTGAAAAAATTGAAGTCCGATCGAGCATGGCGACGCGCAGTTTGCCAAGGCATTCAAAATTGCCGCCGGTGCCGACACATAAATCAAGGTGTTCGTGTTTGACAATATTTTTAATAAAGTCCCGGATAGGCTGTGAATGCGTTTGAATTAAATTGATCAGCTGTTTTTCTTTGAGGCGCCGGTCTTCGAGCATTTGCAATAAACGCACGGTGCCCAATTTAAAGCTTTCCGTACCACGAATTTTGCCATCTAGAGAAAGCGTCAATTCCACACTTCCGCCGCCAATATCAATGAGCAATGCGGCTCGGTCACGCAAGTCAATTTGATGGGTGACGGCAGAATGAATGAGGCTTGCTTCTTGATCACCGTCGATGACGTCGATGCGAATTCCAGTCGTGTCAAAAACAGTTTTGACAAATTCTGCCGCATTTTGCGCTTCTCGTACGGCACTGGTCGCGACGGTGCGAAATTTTTGCACCTCATTTATCTTGATCAGGTTGCGAAAACGTTTAAAGGTTTGCAGGGCTCTGGTCTGATTCTTGGCCGAAATCACGCCATCGCGAAAAACATCTTCACCCAGGCGAACGGGCTCGCGAATTTTTTTTAGAATCTTAATGTCTCCATGCGGGT
>JAYVXN010000231.1:0-5936 GCA_043785085.1 Bdellovibrionales bacterium
TAAGCAGACAACGCGGGCCGCAATCGGGCTGTCGTACGATCACCCCTGATCCAATCAACAACAGGGGGAAGAGTGGCAGCAGAGAGACTGGATATGCGCCAGGGCGAATTCATTATTGCGCGGCGGCGGACCTCCTTGAAAAAAAGCTGAACAAATAATTGCGGTCCCATGCACATCTCTGAAGCGATTCAGCGACAGGTGCGTTGGCTCCGCGAAAAATGTTAATAGTCAAGTTGCGAAGGACCGCCATATTGTGAGCGCCGCTCGGGGCTCGTATGCAAGCATTGTCTTCTCTGAAGGTGACGTCGCGAACGTAATGAAGCTTGTTCTCCACGTGCCAGCGACCACGAACATATCCAAGTAGTCGCTCAGGGGTGCCGCTGTTTGTCGGCTTGATGCTCGTTACGCCGCAGACAGTTTCCGCAGAGATCAATTTTCCAGAGAGATCGAGACGTTGTCGTTCAATTTTAAAGATTTGCTCGGCTCCGGGTAAGTTTCGAGCTGTAGGGTTTCCTGGCAAAACAGTGATTCGGCGGAAGTCGATTCGCCCATGACCTTTATCGACAGTTTCCGAGGCGACAAAGTGGGGCGTAAAAGCGGGGCGTAAAAGCGGGATTATTTAGAGCGGACTCGATCTCCTTTTTTATGCCTTCTTGGTTTCCCTTGATGATGAAAACGTAATCTGCTCCTTTTTTTTTATCAAGTTCGCGGTCTCAATTTGCGAGTGTAAAGCATCGGCAGTGATGACACAGCCCTCGAAATTGAGTTCCTCGATCAATTCTCGGGCTACCGGTATTTCATTGGTTTTGTCGTCGACTCTTTTTTGCGCGATTACAACGCCCTCATCGTGGAGTACGGCGGAGAGTAGAGCTATGTTTTTGCGCTCACCGCTTCCGCTGCGCCTGACCGTCTTTCCGTCCAATGCTAGCGCCTTGCCTTTAAGACTGTCGTTGCCTCGTATCCAAGAGCTGATCGCCTCGTCTGTTTTGGGCGCATCCAGGCCGATCAAATGCCTTCGCACAGTTGATTCGCTTGGCGGGCGCCAGAGTTTTAAATCGGCTAACGTTTTTGCGGGCAGCGCCTTTATCCAAAGTCCGATACCTTTGAAGGTGCGGGCACCCGACATCGTCGCCAGAGCGCAAGCGGCTGTCATACCAGCGGTAGGATAACGCTTTCCGAACCTTGAGCGCCCGTCAGGTAAGGTCCCGCAGAGTTCGACAAGGCCGCCGTTGCCAAACAACGGAACTGTATTTGCGTCTATCATTGGGTACCTCCGAAATGAGTGCGAGTTTTTAAAAAGCACTGGATGTGGGCGCGGCCCCCCGAGCGCGGCTCGAGCCCAAGGGGAACGGGCTTTAAGAAAAATGAGTTTGCCGCAACCATGGCTTTGATAGCCGACGTGCGGGACCTTGGCAAAGCCCTTCGTGAGGCCGACCAGCTCCCAGCCTTGCGCCCGGTAACAGGAGCCGGAATGTCGTACCGGATCGACAAATGTTTCGACTACCAAGATACGATGGCCATAGCGCTTCTGCCAGTCATTAGATAAACGTGATAAGTTTATTGCGAGCGTACGAGAAGCCAAATTTTTCGTACCCGCAAACTCAGGTAGAACGAGAAAACGCTGATTATTGGCGACGAACTTCAATCGAGGCCCACGCTGCTCCGGCAGCCACTCCCCATCAACTCCGTTGAACACCCTCTCAAAACTGACTATATCCAGATCGGACAATTCGCTCACTTTTAAGGCCTGGCAGGAGTTTATACTCATCTCGGGGACTACTTTGAATTCAACAAGTGTTTTTTCTACGAAAAGCTCCTTCGCAAGCGGTGCCGAATTACGGCCGCTCCACTGTTTTGCGTTCTTCGCAATAGACGAAAAAACTGCAATCAATTCAATCCGTTGGCGACCTGTTCATGGACCCGTCTAATACTTCATCAAAATGAGGCGTGATATACCCGTTGGCATAGCTTGCAACAGTTAATTGTAGAAATCGGTGGGGTTATGATGAAAATCGTTTTACTTTTGGGCACAGCCGTATTGGTTCTTGAAATGTTGATTCCAAGTCCAGCCTTTGCGGATTCAAATTTCGTAGTACCGATTTTCACGGAGCAGCAAATCCAGGAAGAAACGTTTCGCATGTTAGACGAATCCAACCCCGCTGAAAGCTTAGAAATATTAAAATATTTGTCTAATCCTCGGGCTTGGAACAGGTTATTTAAGAGGTCGTCGTCGCGCGAAAATTTCGAGAAAGAACTGAGAACACGCTTCTCTCACCTAAATCAATCCACGGAATCGGGCCAGGCACAGGCGACATTGATTCGCAAAATCTTCACTTCTTTGAGAGAATTTGACTCTCAATCTGCCCAGTTTGTAAAGGCACCGGTCGTTCGACGGGGCCAGTCGAGAAGTTCATAGTATTAAGGTGGATAAGCTTGCCGATATTTCCGGTCAAGAAACTAATGGATGACGGAAGTGCCAGCTTTCGCTCCGACGCCGATGCGCCTTGTGGACCCTCTAAATCTGTGATTGTCAGACCAAAGCAGGCGAGATCGCAAGTTCAGTCATACGTTTTTATTATAATGCGCTGAAATCATGGTCGCACCGCCCGCCCAAATTGGCCGCTTCCATCGTCAAAGGCTGGCTAATATGGACCCCGCCGCTACCTGCCAATGAGCATTTCGATTCAGCGAAATCCGAGGCCCGCACGGCAACATATTGTGAGGGGAGAGGGGAGGTAGGCGAATTAGTTTGTATCCGCGCGGCTGTATCATTGTGCAAGCTATGCTACTATGTTTTTCTCAAAGCAGGCACTTCAGTTCAAATGGCAATCCAACTTGACCATCTTATTCAGGCCGTCTGCCATCGTGTCCGACAAGTAGACACCGTTTGAATCTGAAAAGCCGCAAGAGTGGTTCCAGCTGCTATCAAACTCAACTTTGTATGAGTATTGACCATGATTCAATGTGACCATTCCAACTGAACTCTTCCACCATTCACATCTCGTGGTCCCACCCGATTTTGCAAATATGACGCTTTCGGACCCCGATTGGCCATCCACGCTAATCTTGACGTCAGCGGCTTGCGCCTCATGTATCCAATAGGGAGGAAGGTTTCCAGGATCTGCGGCGACCGCCCCCCAGGTGATTGCCAAAGTAATAGGTGCCGAACTTGAGTTTGGAGTAGTCACTATGCCAGTACAAACCGTTTTGTCGGAAACGACTTGACTGGCCTGAGCTGAGAGACTGGCAGTTAAACTTATAATGAGCGCTAGATTTTTCATGGTTTTCCTTTGTTTTGGCCCTTTCGGCAGTTGTCTAACTGGTACCGCCAGACATCTTATTTGTAAAATTAATTAAATTGATAAACTTATCTAAATTTCTAATGGCATGATTTGATGCCAATTTATTCCACTGCCTATACCCGAAAAAGGAGAACTCTTCCCGGCTGAGCTCTGAAGCAAGATGGTCAGCAAAGTTTGCTCGAAAAAAGCGGAAGAATCAATTGAGCCGGCAGTTATGGACTCCTCGAATTTTGCTGAAAATCAGGAACACAAAGCAAAAATTCAGAGTGACAAAAACTCTCCCGCGAAACCGCGCACTGAGATTTAAACAAAACGAATGTAATTTGCTATCGTCTGAGTCTGAAGTATGGAACAGGCCGCTTCACAACTCACAGAGAGGTAACAGCGCCTTCGACGAATTTCCATAAATCCGCGTTGATTCGAACCGATTTTTCCCGCCAGATCGCATATGTATGCATCTGATAAATAGGAATTATTGGCACATGGCGGTCGACGCCAATGGCAAAATGATTGGCTTGAATGCCAACAGCGCTAGCTCTGAGGCCGCACAATCGGGCCTGTGACGTGAATGCTTCAAAACGTGAGCAAAACTGATGATCTGAAATTTTGGATTCAAAAACGCCGAAAATTGTCACCGGGGGCAAGAACGCGTTTTTCATTTCCGTCCCCGACGATGGTCACCATCGATGAGCCCAGATCGCACGGACAAATCCGCCCAATTAACGCCCCAGCAAGATTAGTTTGCTAGAAAAGTGCCGAACCATTTCGCCGTCGAGAATCAATTTCCACAAAAGTTGAAAATTGCGTCTGACATATCTTCACCTGTTCTTGGCTGAGGCTAAGTTCTGTAAAAAGGGCTTGGTGCCATTCATTTCCGGTCCATTGCCTCAAAGCAGAAACCAACCCGTCCCAAAGGAAGAGGATCGGCGCAATGGGCACAATCCAGCACCAAAATATTCGCGTTGCTTTGCCCGGTTTTTTCCAATGCACGATTGGCACCAAAACAGCAGGAATCAGCGACAGGAATACGAAGATCAGCGACGAAACGCTACGCCTTAAGGGTTCAGCGATGTATATCATATCACAAGTAGGAAGAATTGACCGCAGTAAGGCAACACGTTGATCTGAGGGTATATGATGGAGGGTCGCCGAAAAGACCAAGAGTGATTTTCCCTCTTCCTGTTGCCATGGCTGCATTGAGAAATAATTGATCGGCTTGTAAATTGGAAAGATGTGCCCGCCTGGCGTTTTTTGGCAGATCTCAAACGCGGCGATGTCAGGATTTAGATCACAGGGGCATATTTTTTTGGGCCAGTTGGTGGTACAAGAATGAATGGCATTCATGTGGCGACTGATTGGCGCCGTGCCGGCTCCTAATTCGTAGACAACGTCGATGCTTTTCAGACCACAGGTCTTCAGCAATTCATGAGCGACGAATGCGTAGTAACCGCGAAACGGATATGAGTTTCCTACTTCAAGAATTTCGCGTAAGGTTTCGCGGAGTGACGGTCTCAGCCACGGCAAATCCATGAATTCAAAAAGAAATAAATTCTTCATTTTTCGAGCTTAAAATGATATAAGAACGGCAGCGATGAAAAATTCAGAATTTCGTGCTAACGTTCGGTAATTTTTCAGGAATATGCCGGTCAAAAAACGCCAGATTCGAGTTGTTGGATGCACAGTCCTAAGAAATTTTATGTCGACTTGAAAAACTCCCTACAGGTGTGTAAGCGCTTAAGCGACCGTCTCCTGTACTTTGAGATGGACCAGTATTGCCCTAGAGACTTGAACGTCATCGATACCCATGGTCGATTTTGGATGTTAGCCTTTGCTCGGGTGGACGAAAATGAGTTGGCCTATATCGCCGATGGCACTAAATTTGTTCCCGGGGGCTTATATATGGTTTTCGTGCCGCCATTTAGCATTATTCAATGGAAGATGCGGATGGAGCGGTTCAAATGGGTCGCGTTGGTCTCTGATGTGGACTTGCCTCCAGACCTTCCGCAAGAAGCCGTACTCTTCCGTGGTCCCCACGTGCCACCGCCGGGTTCAATCGAGGAGATTTTCGAATATCTCCGTCATAAACCGATCCAGGATATTATTTCTAAACAAGGCGCACCCAATTCACCGGGCCGACGGGTGAAGGATCTGATCAATCGAAGTTTTTCTCAACCCACTCAAATCTCAAATATCATGCGTACTCTCGGTCTCTCGCATGCGTTCGCAACTCGCACGTTTAAAAAGGACTACGGACTATCGCCCAAGCAATATATCAACAAGGTGCGCGCGTTTCAGGCGGCATTGGAGCTGTTACTATACGGCAGTTCAGTGCACGAAACCGGACCGAAGGTTGGCTTTGGAGAAATTAGCCGTTTTCAGAAGGAATTTAAAAAATACTTCAATGGAACTCCAGGGGAATTTCGTTTCCTGTTGCCAAGAAACTGAGCGCGGCGAGGGGAGCAAGAATTTAAAAATAGGTCTAGATCGCTTGAATTTTGTGTTGCTACCTGTAGTTGCAACGGTAAAAAGACTAAATGCCATTCGTTCTCGAACATTTGATGAATTAAATTTTAGGAGTTTTCGTGTCGTTGCGTGCGACTGCGATATTGAACAAATTCACCTGGGCTCTTTATG
>JAYVXN010000232.1:0-5921 GCA_043785085.1 Bdellovibrionales bacterium
AAGCGGCTTGCACTCCTATCTGACGATGGAACTCTATAAATTTTGGCCGAATGAGACTCCGGCTTGTCCGAGTGGCAACAACTGCGGCAATACAAAATCTGGTTATTGGCCAGCGACCCATCAGCTCGGGCATACCAATTTGCATCTGCAATGCGAAGGCTTTAGCGATTTTTGGGGCGGGCTAACCAGTGCTCCGGGTGAGAGTGATTTGAAAGAAGTCATGGGCGGCGGCGGCACTGAAGTGGTTTGGATTGAACACAAAGGTCGCTTATTTACTGAAGAAGAGATTCGCAACGAAAGCCCGCAATTCTATCACAACGGCCGCATGAATATGCTGACGATTAAGGTCAGTCCGCAAACCTGTCAGCGCATGATGAATTACATTACTGAGTTTAAACAAAAAACGAACAATCACCCGATCTTTGGTGGTCTTGCGACACGCGCCCGCTTCGGCCGCGGTGCCGGCTGTACCGAATTCGCGGTGAGCTTTTTAGATGTCGGAGGACTTTTGGATGCCGATATGGAGATGAGCTGGTCGCGCGATATATTTGTGCCATATAGTTTGGTTCGCACCGTCAATCATCCGACCGCAGTGACGGTGAAAGACATGGGTTTGCTCGGTAAAAAGACTTCGTGGGCCGATCCACAGGATCCGACCGCGATTCACTTGCATTTCTATGATCCAGAACTGGCGAATGAATGGCTGCACAAAGTCGCTCGCGGGCAGGTGCATCCAGAGGGTCTCGCTGAGGTCTACACCGAACCGAGCAGCGGACCGAATCCGACGACGGTGACCCACGTAATATTAGATAAACGTGATGCGCCAACACCGACTGACCCGCTATGGTGGGATCCGCAATATGATCCGATCCCCGCTTTACCGAAACCGATTCCTTAGGGTCAGAGTCTTTGCTGCACCCCAACCTCCAGCGCTGGAGTTTTCAGAACTAGGGCACTAAATGGGCCCCGCGCTCTTTTGCAATTTCTAAAGCCTCAGGATATCCGGCATCGACGTGGCGAAACAATCCCATTGCCGGATCCGCTTTCAAGACGCGCTCAAGCCGGCGCGCCGCCGCTTCGGTCCCATCAGCGACAATGACCTGCCCAGCATGAAGACTGTAGCCCATGCCAACACCACCACCATGATGAAAGCTGACCCAAGTTGCGCCGCACGCGGTATTAACGAGCGCATTTAAGATCGGCCAATCCGCAATCGCATCCGAGCCATCTTTCATGCCTTCGGTTTCGCGATTCGGAGAGGCGACACTGCCGCAGTCAAGGTGATCACGACCAATCACGATCGGCGCTTTGACTTTTCCTTGCGCCACTAGCTCATTGAATTTTAAACCTGCAAGATGCCGCTCGCCATATTCAAGCCAACAAATCCGCGCAGGCAAGCCTTGAAAAGCAATGCGCTCTTCAGCCATATCCAGCCAGCGCAGCAGGGCCTTTTTATGTGGAAACAATTCGCGCATGGCCTGATCCGTGACGCGAATATCTTCTGGATCTCCTGAGAGCGCTACCCAGCGAAACGGACCGCTGCCGCGGCAAAACAGCGGACGAATAAATTCTGGAACAAAGCCCGGAATTGCAAACGCATTTTTGCAGCCGCCCTCAACTGCGCGGGCGCGAATATTATTGCCGTAATCAAACGTGATCGCACCCGCTTTTTGCATCAGGAGCATGCCCTCAACATGTTTGGCCATACTTTTGATTGAACGCTCGGTATAAGTCTTCGCATCACTTGAGCGCAGTTGGGCGGCTTCGGTGAGCGAAAGCCCTTCAGGAATATAGCCATTCAGTGGATCATGGGCGCTGGTTTGATCTGTCAACAAATCAGGTTTAAATCCGCGTCGATGCAACTCGTGAATGACAGTTGCCATATTGCCTTCCAGGGCAATCGAGCGCGCCACTCCGTCTTTACGATACTTTTCAACACGCGCTAACGCATCCTCAAGGGAGGTGGCTTTTTCATCAACATATTTTGTTTGCAAACGTTTTTCGATACGCTCGGGATCGACTTCGATGGCCAAAACCGTGGCTCCGGCAAAGACACCGGCCAAAGGCTGAGCCCCGCCCATGCCGCCCAGGCCCGCGGTTAAAATCACACGGCCTTTGAGGCTTCCGCCAAAGTAGCGATTGCCGGCTTCAATAAAAGTTTCGTAAGTGCCTTGGATAATTCCTTGGCTGCCAATATAGATCCACGAGCCCGCCGTCATCTGGCCGTACATCATCAAGCCCTTACGATCAAGTTCATGAAAGGTTTCCCAGTTGGCCCACTTGCCGACAAGATTTGAATTGGCCAGCAAAACTCTTGGCGCATCAAGGTGGGTTTTAATAATACCGACGGGTTTGCCGGATTGAATGAGTAGAGTTTCATCATTTTCAAGATCTTTGAGAGCCGTCAGAATGCGATCATACGACGGCCAGTTGCGGGCCGCTTTGCCGATGCCGCCGTAGACGATCAGGTCTTCCGGTTTTTCGGCGACATTCGGATCAAGATTATTTTGCAACATACGATAGGCGGCTTCTTGCTGCCAACCTTTACAATGAAGCTTGTTTCCAGTGGGGGCTTTAATCATTCGAGTGGTCATCACATCACAATTCCAATTCGCCAACGGCGGTTTTGATCGTCGTACTTAAAATATCGGCACGAATCATTTTTTTAATCGCTTCAATATCACGCGCAAAAACTCGGTCCTCTTTTGCGAATGGCACTTCTTTGCGGATTTCCTGGAAAGCTGCGAGCACGGCTGACGCGGGCTCGAGAGGCTTTAAAAGATCAAGTGCTTGCGTTGCTGAGAGCATTTCCATAGCGACAATGTTCTCGGCATTTTTGACGATTTTACCGAGCTTGCGCGCGGCAATAGTGCCCATGCTGACATGATCTTCCTTATCGGCCGAGGTCGGAATACTATCGACACTTGCCGGGTGTGCCAAAATTTTATTCTCACTCACGAGGCTCGCCGCCGCCACTTGCACAATCATATGGCCTGAATTCAATCCGCCTTGCGGCGCCAAAAAGGCTGGCAAGCCGCTCATTGCCGGATTAATGAGCTTTTCAATGCGGCACTCGGAGATGCTCGCCATGGCACTCATTGCAATCGCCATGAAATCCAAAGCAAAGGCCACGGGCTCACCGTGAAAGTTTCCGCAAGAAAGAATTTTTCCCTCATCACTAAACACCAGTGGATTATCAGTACTCGAGTTGGCTTCGATTTCTAAAGTATTGAGCGAATTGCGAATCGCATCTTTGGCAGCACCATGTACAGCCGGCATACAGCGCAAAGAGTAGGCATCTTGAACACGATCGCAATCGCGATGGCTTTCAGCGATGCTTGAAGTGGGCCCGAGGAGCTTGACGATATTGCGGGCCGTTTTCGCCTCGCCTGGATGCGGGCGCACCGCTGAAATCAACGGATCAAAAGCCGAGCGCGCCCCTTGCATCGCCTCAAGAGTCATGGCTCCTGCCAAATCAGTCATCCACGCCAAGCGCCGTGATTCATAGAGGTAAAGGAGACCCACCGCGGTCATCACCTGACAGCCATTGATGAGAGAGAGACCTTCTTTGGCTAATAATTCCAGAGGCTCTAGACCCTTTTCTTTTAAGACTTCTTCAACTGGAACGGCTTGCGTCCCCCGCCAAACTTCTCCTTCGCCGATGAGAGCAAGGGCCAAATGCGACAAAGGTGCAAGGTCACCACTAGCACCGACACTGCCTTGTTGCGGAATCACTGGAATCACATCGTGATTGAGAAATTCAAGGATTTTATCCACCACCAACGGGCGCACACCACTATGGCCAGTGGCCAGCGCATTGGCGCGCAAATACATGATGGCGCGGGTTTCTTCTGGTGTAAATGGCTCACCTACGCCGCTTGAGTGCGAGCGAATCAGATTTTTTTGCAGCTGAATGATTTCGCTAGGGGAAATGCGCACGCTGGAGAACGCGCCAAAGCCCGTGTTCACTCCATAGATCACATCCCCTTGATTGATTCGTTGTTCGATATAGGTGCGAGAGCGCTGCATTTTTTCTCGAGCTTTAGCACCCAATTGTAACTGCACTCTAGAGTGGGCAATCTGCCACACAGATTCGAGGGTGGCGTTGTCGCCGTTGACTGTAAATTCTTTCACGCTGACTCCTTTGCGTGTTTGAGGCGCTGAATCGTTTGGCCATAATCTGGGCTGTTGAAAATATAACTTCCGGCAACGAGAATATCGGCTTCCTGACACTGTTTTGCGGTGGTCTCATTGATACCACCGTCCACTTCGATCAGCGCTTTTGCTTGAAGTCTTTTCAACTCGCGGCGAACAGCAATGATTTTTTCAACTTGCTCAGGCATGAAATTTTGCCCGCCAAATCCGGGGTTGACCGTCATAATCAAAACTAAATCGACCTCGTTCAGAAATGGAAAAATCTTTTCGATCGCGGTCGCTGGATTTAAGGTGATGCCCGCCTTACAGCCATACGAGCGAATTTCTCTAAGGAGAATTTCTGGGTGAGCCACGGTTTCAACGTGAATCGTGATGTATTCGGCTCCGGCTTCGGCAAAATCTTTGATGAACTTTTCTGGATGCTGAATCATGAGGTGACAATCGAGCGCCACTGGACTGACCGGTTTGAGGCGACGCACGATGGGCGGCCCCAAAGTTAGGTTGGGCACAAAGTGTCCGTCCATCACATCAACATGAATCAGGTCTGCTCCGCCAGCCACAACACTTTTGATTTCACGCTCGAGGTTGGCAAAATCGGCGGCGAGAATGCTCGGGGCGATTAAAAATTCGGACATATCAACTTCCTTAAATAAAGCGATCACCGCGTTTAAGTGGATAACCGCGCAGATACTCGGGCACGCGCATTTTCGCCCGCGAGTCGGGCTGCAATTCCAAAACCTCTAAAGCACCCTGGCCACAGGCAACCAACAACTGCGTTGGCTCAGCTTCGAGAATTTCACCCGGCTGGCCCGTTCCCGACTGAGGTTTTGTGCGATGGATTTTTAAGATCTGCCCATCCCGTGTCGTTTGCGGAATCGGCCCCATGGCCAAGCCGCGAATTTTATTAAAAATCTCACGTGCGGGCAGTGTCCAATCAATGCGTGACTCAGATTTATTAATCTTCGGCGCAATCGTCACGAGGGCTTCGTCTTGGGTGATTCCGGTGAGATTGCCGCGAACCCAATCCATGAGTTCAATATGCAGAGTATCGGCACCCAAAACCTTCAATTGATCATGCAGCATCTGCGCATCCATGGCGTCGGTAATATCGAGTTTGCGCACACCCAGCACGGCTCCGGCATCGAGCTTTTTGACGACTTTTTGCAAAGCCACACCGGATTCGATATCGCCAGCCATGATTGCCCGCTGAATCGGCGCGGCTCCCCGCCAGCGCGGCAGAAGGCTGGCGTGAACATTAACTGCCCCATGGGGAAACATGTCCAAAAACTTTTGCGAAAGAATTTGTCCAAACGCAACCACGACGGCGACTTCGGCCCGCAGAGGAACAATCAGTTCGTGAAATTCAGCTTTGTTCACTGAATCGGGCGTAAAGACAGTCAGGCCGTGGCGCAATGCGAGTTCTTTGACCGGACTCGGCTTCAACTGCATTTTACGGCCTGCTGGGCGATCCGGTTGCGACACGACCGCGACGATTTCAAAATGCTCGTCCGTCAGCAGCCGCTCCAGCGACGCCACCGCAAACTCAGGTGTGCCTAAAAATAAAACCCGAACCTTACTCACCGATTTGTCCTCGTTGTGAAACGGCACTAGGATAGTGATTGTTCGGTGAGTCGTCACTGATTTAGCACGAAGACGAAGTGAAATCAGAATCTCTCATGCGATGCGCAAAAGACCGTCTAATAAATAAGGAGCCACTTGGACTCCTTTTTCAGGTCGTTTATAAAACTCAGATTTAGTTGGCAGCT
>JAYVXN010000233.1:0-5908 GCA_043785085.1 Bdellovibrionales bacterium
GGTGCTGCGAGCTCGCGTTTAATTGCCTCAACACCTGCATAGAGAGTTGTAGCGACTGCGCCCATGCCGGGAGTTAAGACCGCCAATTTTCCCGGGACAAAAGCGGCCGTTGGCAATCCGGGCGAAATATCAAGATGTCGTTTTATTTCGTTGCTGGCCATTGCTCTCCCCTTGAGTTTGACTTTTCGTGCCTCTGGCTCAACCGAAGAGCCAAGACGTCACTCCTTCATTACCCTTCATCCTCTCCGAGCGCTTGTCAATATGGCGACCGACGGCACCTTGGCCGCAAGGATGCACTCAGGTGACACAGGCGGGCTGGGTATCGCGTGCGCAATCGAATTTTTGTACGTGTAAACAAAAATCCACCGCTAATTGTGGAGGTGACTTCACATTAATATTTTCGACGCAATCGCTAGGAGTCTTGCGGCGGTAGACCCCGTTATTTCTGGATTTAATCCAATTCTTCATATGTTTTAGCCTGCGCGTTACTTCAATCGAAGTTAAGGTCAGGCGGATTACAACGAACGGCAATCAAGGAGAAAAAATGAGTGCGCCTTGCCGAAACCATCAGCTAAAATGCCGATCACATATGTATTCCCGCGACAGGAATGTATTGGATCAAATCCCGCCGCACTGATTCTGAATTTTGGCTTAGAATTAAGTTTGGCGAAGGCGATTGTGGAGGCTCTTCACGGCCGCATTGAAGTCACGAGTGAGCCCGGGGTTGGATCAACGTTTTCGGTTTATTTGCTCAATCGTTTCAAATCCAAAAAAAAGAGGGGATGATTTTTCACCCCCTCCCCCGTACGTTATTCAATAAGGATATCAAACAACGCTATTTACGGCAGACCTAGTCAGAACCAGGTCCGGTATCTTGTTTAAATTAAGCCTTTTTCACTGGCGTCGCAGTTGGAGTCGCTTTGCTTTCAGTCTTCGACTCAGTCTTTGACTCAGTCTTTGACTCAGTCTTAGCTTCAGTCTTAGCTTCAGTCTTCGACTCAGGAGTCGCAGTTGGAATGGTCTGGCTCTGAGATTGTGATTGCGACTGAGATTGTGACTGGCTCTGTGACTGGCTTTGGCCCTGGCTCTGGCCTTGGCCTTGGCCTTGACCCGGTGTTGCAGTCGGAGATGGCGTTGCGCCCATCGTACGGAATGCTAAAACGATATTCATCGCATGACCAGATGATTCAAGATGCAAAGCCATCTGAGACAATTTGCCATCCGCCATCATTGCGGCTGCTTTTGTCATCGGAAACTCAGCGCGATGCGAGAGAATTTCTGAACTGGCAAAATTATTAGCGCCGCGAATTTTAACCACTGAACCTGATTTATCGCCGAGATCAACGATAATGTGTTCTTCGAGATTGCCATTGGCCTCAACGATTTCGCGTGAAACGATGGCGTGATCGACCGCCTTCAGTTGGTCAAGTCCAGCCGACAATGGCGAATGCTCGGGCGCAATGGCCGGAATGTCTGAGGGAGTCAGGGCTTTGCCTGAATCGTCAGTGACTGATGCAATCGCGACAGCTGCATTCTGCGTGACAGTCGCGGCTAAAGTTCCAGCTGCCGGCGCCTCACTGTTTGCCGATGGGGCCGCACTGGGCGCGTTTCCACTTTTAGAACCACATGCAGCCATTGCTCCAATTGCAACGAATGCTAATGCAAAACGGGTTGGTTGATTCAAAAACATTAATTCCTCCTTAGTGAATTTAGACCACACACCGAGCGCGGTCAGAGCTTGTACGAGTTCTTAGAGCAACTCCCGGGCCAAACTTGTTATAAATATTAAATATTTATAGATGAGATTATTCGCTCCAGGCTGGAACTATTCGGCCAGATAGTCGCAATAATTCGGTTTTTAATTAACGGCTGACCGCGAGCAGCGGCCGGTTGAGGGTCACTTTCGCAGCTTTTGCGAATGTGTCATCCGTTGACGGTTGAGACCAGGCGTCCCCAGAGCCGGTGCAACCTGCCCCGGGTGAGACGAAAAGTATCATTTTATCTATTTGTATCTGTGAAGAATTGTACCTTTGGTCAAAAAAACTGCGACAAAATTAACCAAGGAGAATTCGTTTCGCCTTGGTGCCGCTTTGCGAGTGGGGCAAATTGCGAATTTTTATGAATGTACACAAACACCTCACTGTATCCAGTGACTGATTTTTACTGTTCTGCATAAAACTTATTTCATCTATATTGATTTGTTATGGCAAGCAGTATGCCCGCAAGCACAATCCGTTTATTTCTTATGCAAACGTACAAAATAATCCGAGCCGTTGCGCGCAGATCGTGAACGGTGGGGAGTTTCTAAAAGATGTCGCTGCTCACAACTTGCCCAATTACTCCTTCTACGTTCCAGATCTGAACAATGATGGCCATGACACTGGGGTTGCCTTTGCTGATCGCTGGTTTGCAAAAACGTTCTCGCCGCTTTTGCAAGATGCTCAATTAATGCAGGATCTGCTGATCATCGCGACCTTTGATGAAGGTGTCGGATCAAACAATCATATTTATACGGCACTGGTCGGAAACATGGTTCGACCCGGCAGCGTCATCACAGCACCACATGATCAATTTAGCTTTTTACGGCTCATTGAAGATGGCTTGGGACTGGGCTCACTCGGTCGCAATGATCGTTCGGCCGCAAAAATTGAGGGTATTTGGAAATAAGCAAAACTGTGCGCTTCAATTTCAAAAGAGGCGCGCCGTTTCTTTATGCATCTCCTAAGCATCAACTCTTAAAGTTTTTTTTAGATTTTAGTGCTCAACTTGCTCATTGATGAAGCAATGCCGCTCCGCCAATTTGCTGCTGCCTTTTAGGGCAAGGCAAAATATCATTCGCCGGCCCTCATCTAGCTACTGTTAATAATCTTTTAGATTTCGCCATATAAAACGCGGGTTTTGTGGAATTTGTAGCATTTTTGTTAACAGGTCTATGCGTGGCCTCTACATCTGGGTAAATTTGCCGCATGAATCGGAGAGATAAGATTTTTTCAGATTGTTAGGTTATGGCAGACAATTTGCGCGAGGGCACTGTTGCTTTTTGAATTTTCGTATAATCAATTTTAAGTGCGCATAACTCGACTTGAAATTTATGGACCCGATCTGAAATGTTTTAACAAGGACAAGGTGTGACACCAATGAACTCTTCTGAAATCCAAGTTTCGTCCAATGAAAGTTGGCGGCAGATCGTCCTGGAAAATGCATTGGACGCGGTTATTGGAATTGACGAAAATCAGATGATTCTCGATTGGAATCACCAAGCCGAGCTCATTTTTGGTTGGGCAAAGACCGAGGTTTTGGGCAAGAAAATGGGCGATCTGATCATTCCGCCGGAATTTCGTGAAAGGCACGCGCACGGATTGGCCATGTTTAAGAAAACGCGACAAGGATCGATTTTAAATCGCCGCATTGAAATCTTCGCCCAACATCGAAATGGATTAATCTTTTCAGTCGAACTCACGGTGATCCCGATCCAGGATGGCGATAAATATTTATTCTACTCGTTTGTTCGAGATATCAGTGAACGAAAAAAACTCGAGGCTAAAGAGGCCCAGGCGCAAACCCGGCTTGAGGTTCAATACAATGTCATTAATATTTTGGGCAAGGCGCAACGAGGCGGGAATAACCCTCTCGAAAAAATTCTTGAAGAAATTGGCAGCAAATTTGAATGGGAACTCGCACTGTTTTGGCGCCTTGAAGACAGTCATTCGCACCTAAGAATTGGTGAATTTTGGGATTCCCGTCATTCAGATGCGGGATCGCGGTTTCTACAAGACAGTCAAAAGTGGGAGTTTGCTCAGGGGCAGGGATTGCCGGGAGAGGTTTGGGCCAGCGGTGAAGCGAGTTGGGTTTATGATGTTGTCAGTGATCCTCGCTTTCTCCGCTGTGAGCTGAATGATGTGCACAAAATTAAGACTGGTTTTTTGCTGCCGGTGATGACCCCGCAAAGGGTCTATGGTGTACTTGAATTCTTATGCGGTGTTCACCGCGAACCGAATCTGGAGCTACAGCAAACAATGGCCGCGCTCGGCAACCAAATCGGCCTATTTTTTGAGCGCCGTGAGTTTGAGAAATCAATTGCGCAATCGAATTCCAAGTATCGCTATATGTTCAATATGAGTCCGCAGCCAATGTGGGTTTTCGATATTGAATCATTGGCTTTTCTCGATGTTAATCATGCGGCGGTTACGCATTATGGTTATACTCGGAGCGAATTTTTGCAAATGACGATTGCCGATCTGCGGCCGCAGCAAGTCGCTTCGCCTTTGCGGGTGGACGCCTCGAATGTCAATGCTCTATCGGGCATACCAGCCGAGAGCCTTAAGCATGCGAAAAGAGATGGTCAATTAATTGATGTCGAAATTTACGCGCATAAATTGGAGTATGATGGCCGTTTGGCCAAATTGGTTTTAGTTAATGACGTCACAAATAAAATCGCTGCGGCAAATGAAAGCAAAAGACTTTTAAGTGATTTGCAGAGGGCAAAAGAAGCCGCCGAAAAAGCAAACCGAGCAAAAAGTAATTTTTTGGCAAATATGAGTCATGAAATTCGCACTCCGCTGTCCGCTATTCTTGGCTATTCGGAGTTGATGCAGGATGTGAATCTCTCCAATGGTGACCATAGTGCGTTTTATGAAACGATTCAGCGAAATGGCCGTGAACTGACTCATCTGATCGATGATATTTTAGATTTAGCAAAAGTTGAGGCCAATCGCTTGGAAATGGAATGGATCAACGTGCCCATTCGGACCTTGCTAAGTGAAATTATTGCCTCTTTTCGGCCGAAAGCTGAGTCTAAGGGCCTGGGGCTTGAGTGTCAAATTGACGCTGAAATTCCGGATGTCGTCATCACTGATCCCACGCGCTTACGGCAAATTTTAAACAATCTGTTGAGCAATGCTTTGAAGTTTACAGCCAAGGGCAAAGTCAGTCTCAAGTTAAGTTCAAAGTGGCAGGGGTCTCGAGCAAATAGAACAATCGATTTTGCCGTTTCTGATACTGGTATTGGCATTGATCAAGCCCAGCAGAAATTTCTTTTCCAAGCGTTTAGTCAAGTCGATGACTCAGCAACGCGAAGTTTTGGTGGCACAGGCTTGGGACTAGCTCTCTCCAAACGCTTAGCGCAAATGCTCTCTGGCGATGTCGTTTTGAGTGAAAGTCAGATCGGCATCGGAAGTACATTTTCCTTTAGCATGCCGTTGCAGCCGATCGTGATGCAGAGTGAACTTGCCTCTCCTGTTAAGAGCGACGCTGGGACCGGCCAAGTGACCCAATTGAATGACGTACGGGTCTTACTCGTTGAAGATTCAATTGATAATCAAATTTTAATTAAACGCATCTTACAAAAACGTGGTGCTTTGGTTGCGACCGCAGGCAATGGGCGCGAGGGGCTTCTTCGAGCCGTAGCGGAGCAATTTGATATTATTCTGATGGATATTCAAATGCCGATCATGGATGGCAATGAAGCTCTTCAAGAAATTCGTGCGGCCGGAGTGAAGACTCCGGTCATCGCTCTGACCGCCCACGCGATGCGTGAAGATCGCGAAAACTGCCTCCAACTGGGATTTACCGATTACCTTACGAAGCCCATTAACTTTCAATTTTTGACTCAAACCATCCGCAATCACTTATTAAAAACTCCAAAGCAAATTGCGAGTGAAGCGTCTTGCTGAATTATTCGGACGGGACCTCGGCTCCTTGCATCAGGCGAAAGCGGTAACCCGAGCCTCGCACAGACTGAATGTAGGTTGAAAAGATACTTCGACGCAGTAAAGATTTCCTGACAGTAGGGCGGTGATTAACTCGCGATTGTTTTAACCCCAATGTTGCATAAACTTTCGAGTCGGAACCGCTGAGGCTTGCTCCAGAAGCCCGAATCTGACGCCTTGCTCAGAAAATCTGGACTCAA
>JAYVXN010000234.1:0-5907 GCA_043785085.1 Bdellovibrionales bacterium
AAATCTAGCGCAACTGGAAAACTACAATTCAGCACTAGATGTGATTTTAAAATTATCCGACAAATTGGGCGCGCCACGGGCCGGTGGTCAAAAAATCCCCATCGACTTGCATAAGCTGGTGATCGACCACGACGAGGCCACCATCGAGGGCAGCGTCGCCAAAGCCGACCAGTTGGCACAAGTTGAAAAAGCAATCAATGACGTCGCCAAGTCGAAGTCCGTGCAAAAACAGCCTGCAGCCAAAGGTGCAGCCACCGGCTTTGCCTACAAATTCAAGGTCAACCGCCAATGAAACAATCAGTGAAACAACTTGTTCCGAAACTCCGAAGAAGAGGTCGATCATGATTCTCGATGACGTTAAAGATCAGGTCCTAGAGCGAGTGCAGTCATTTTGGATAATGCTCCAAGAATCCAGTCTTTATATTCAGATTCGTGAAAAGTATGAAAACCTCTCGCCGAATGCACAAAAAGCCACGCTGATCGGCACATCCGTCTTGTTTGCCCTGATTTTACTGTCGCTTCCCTATGGCTATTATAGCTCCTCTAGTGAACACATCGATACTTTTGAAGAAAAACGTGAAACCATTCGTGATCTTTTTCAAACGACCCGTGAAGCGGCCAACGCTCCAGGGGTGCAAGAGCCTATGGACGCAGGCGCCCTGCAGGCCCGCGCAAGCCAACTTCTCGAGCAATTACCGCTGACGACCGAGCAAAAACAAGAAGCCGTCAGCCCTTATAACGGTGACGCAATTAAAGACCCGATGATTCCGCCGGTCGTCAAACAAAATGGTGCGATGGTCAAGCTGCAGAAATTGAATCTTGATCAAATTGTGGAAATCGGCGCAAAGCTTCAAGGGATTCACCCGAGTATCAAACTCGTCGGCGTCGAAATTACGGCCTCATTGCCCGATCCGCATTATTTTGATGTCGTCTATAAAATTGTCAGCTTTATGATCCCGGTTGAGGCACCGCCCTTGAACATCAAGCCAGGCACTAAGGCTCCGATCAAAAAAGGACCCTCAAAATGAGAAGACTAAATGATCTCGTCATAAACTTATTTCGTTTTCATAAAATGAAAATGTTTGCGACGCTGATGTTTACATTGTTTTTCATCGTGGTGCTTTTTCCTTATAATGATTTACGGGACACGATTTCAAGAAAGGTCAATGATCTCACCGATAAATCCCTTTATATCCAATTTAAGAAAATGGGCTGGAGCCCGTTTTTTGGATTAAATCTCGAAGATGTGCTCATTGAGGGAACGGCCTTTCCAGCGGTGACGGCCGGACATCTCACAGTTACACCATGGCTGGGCGGTCTTCTCTCAGCTAAAAAAGGCGGTGATATTTCTGCAGAAGGTATTTTCAAGGGCCAAGCGACGGCCAGTCTGCGTGAAGGCGAAAAGAATAAAGCCGGACAGCGCAAACAGGCGATCACCATTGAAATGGAAAAGATCGCCCTTCAGGCCTTGAGTGAATATCTGCGTAATGGTGATTTTGCCAATATCTCGATGCAAGGAGCAATGGATTTAAAATCGTCGCTCACTGTGGACCCGAATTTTGAAACTCAGCCGGGAGGCGTGGTTGACCTCAATATCGTTTCATTGAATTTGCCGAACTTATCGGTACAGACGCCACTCGGACCCCTCCTCCTGCCGCCCATGAAATGGGATAAAGCGACCTTTAAGGGCAAGCTCAGTGAGGGCAAATTACAAATCGACGAACTGATCATGGGTAATGCGACAAAAGACGACATTGCCGTGAAAATTAACGGTGACGTGAATCTATTGATGCGTGCTCAAGGCGGAGCGGTTCGTCCGGATTTCACCGGCTATGATTTAAAGTTGGATTTAAACGTAAAAGAGTCTTTTCTGACTGAAAATAAGGCAACAATTGGTGGGCTTTTGCAGTTTCTAGATAAGTTTAAAACCACAACGCCAAACGGCTCCCATTATGCGCTGCGAATGAAACTGGCTCCTGGCATGTCGCTTCCTGAAATGACAGCTCTTTAAGAGTTTTCAGTGAGTTAGACCCAGTTCTTTAGACATCCCCCCGACAACCCAATTAGGCCCGATCGAAGACTCTTGACCCTGCGCGCGGTTTTTGAGACCTCTATAGAGTTCAAAAACGCTGCATAGGGGGATCTTTCATGGCGGGAGTTAACAAAGTCATTATCGTCGGTCGTTTAGGAGCTGATCCGGAGCTGCGCGCTGTTGGCAACGGAAATGTCGCACGCTTAAGTATTGCGACCAGTGAAAATTGGGTCGATAAAGAAGGCCAAAAACAAGAGCGCACCGAGTGGCATCGTATTGTGGTTTGGGGACGCCTGGCCGAAATTTGTGGCAAACATTTGGCAAAAGGCCGTCAAGTTTACGTTGAAGGCCGTCTGCAAACTCGCTCATGGGAAGACCAACAAGGTCAAAAACGTTACAGCACAGAAATCGTTGCCAACACCGTGCAATTTCTGGGGGCGCCTAATGATCGAGGGGCTGACCGTGGAGCTGACCGTGGAGCTGACCGTGGGGCTGACCGTGGAGCTGACCGCTCAGAGCGCACTGAGCACACACAAAGTTCAGGCGATAATTATGCCCAAGATTTTGGCCCAGAACCTTCTTTTGATAGCTCTGAAGAAATTCCGTTTTAAACTCGTCACACACCGCCACGCACTAGGCACTGTTGACCGAAAATTCCGCTCTACTTAGGTCTCAAGTTAGGTCTCAAGTTTTGAGACATCTCCGCCGACAAGAAAGAGTCTCAATTTGGGTTTTTGGCTGAAAACCTGATCTCAAATTGAGACAAGGCCTTCTTTTGCCGGAGTCGAACTATGAATAATGGGCAAACCATTCGAACCGCTGTTTTTCTCGGAAGCTTTCTTCTGATTATCGTCGGATTTCAGAATTGTTCGATCTATCAGTCCGACAGTCGCAAATACTTTGACCAAAATGCTGTCGGCAATGCTCAAGGCTTGACGCTCTCCCAGCAATCGAGCCCTACGCCCGTGCCGTCGCCAACCCCGGTGAAGAAATTAGAAGTTTCCGTTTGCCTCGTAACTCAGGAAGTCGCCGCCGCCATTTTTGGAACCGCCGTCGATGTGCAGGCCTATGAACTTGATCCCAGTCAAGCTCCAGAATGCATGGTTTCTACCCTCAATGAATCGCTGAACGGCTCCGACACAGCGGTTTGCTCGGTTTCACAAAATAATTTAAGTTTATATCAAAATGAAACCGCAACCCCCGGGGCTGAAACCGTGACGCTGAATCTTTCAGCAGTTTCGGGTTTGCGGATAATCAAAGAGCATGAAGATGGTTCCGCACAGATTTTGTTTTTAGCGCCCGGCCCTACAGTCAATGAAGGTGTGCAATGTCGATTTTCATTCGAAACCCGTTTGAAACTCGATCAAGAACTGAACTTAACTGGTCTTCGCGGACCACTTTTACTCAAAGCGATTCTCGAAAACTCAATTCAACAGTAAAAGTGCTTTGATTCAGCAGGGACTGAAGACCAGTCCGTCTACCTGTCGACAAATTTAATGGCCTCTCGGAAATTAATTCATTAAAATGAATTCGGGAGGCACAGATGTATCAGAAAACAAGCAAATTCAAATCAGCAGGTGTCTTTCTCATTATTTTTTTTCTGGGACTGAGCGCACATGCCGCTAAGGTCACACAAGCCAATGCGAAAGCCGCTTTGATCGATCTCGAAGGCAGCTCAGATATTAAAGCGGGAGATCAATACTACGTTGTCGTGGGCGAAAAAAAAGTCGCCATCATTGAAATCACGGTGGTCAAACAGAATAAAGCAAAAGCCAAAATCATCAAGATGAAAGCCGGAACTAACCTAGTCGGCGCGACTCTGACTCCGAAAAAAGGTGGAGCGGTCGCCAGCTCTAAGGGAAAACGCGGCTCGGATTCTTCAGGTGGCCTAACTGGGATAACCTTCGGTGCCTTACTCGGCTATGGTATGGACTCTCAATCCGTCAATGCAACGAACTCTGCCGGTACTATATCTGAAGCTATCTCAATGTCTGGCTCGGGTTTTTCGCTAAAAGGCTTTGCTGATTTGCCGATTGCAGGATCCCTGGGTGTGATGGCACGAGCTGGCTTTGAAACATTTAACGTCAGTGGTTCATCGGTCAATTTTTGCGGCAGGAGCTGTAGCACTGCGATCACTTATTTGTCAGGTGACCTTTTAGTGCGCTATTTTATCATGGAAGGCTTCTGGACTCCGTATGTAGCGGGCGGCTTAGGACTCCACTACCCACTGTCAAAATCTAGTAACGTGCTCGACACCACGCGAGTCGCGACCACGACGGTTTTCTTCCTCACTGCCGGCAGCAATATCAATCTTTCGGATTCGACTTATATTCCAATTCAGCTCGAGTATGGCTTATTTCCACCATCAAATGATGTTAAAACAAGCATTATTGAGCTTCGCGTGGGTTACGGAATGAAGTTCTAACCGTGTGAGACGCGCTGAACGCCGAGAATCCCGTTAATCTTCTGGAGATCCTGCATCACTTGCGCCAGCTGTTGCGTATCACGAACACTGATATCAAACACACAAATCGCTTTACGGTCTTTGGTCGTGCGAATCTGCGCATTGTGAATATTGATGCCACGAAGAGCAAAGGTTTCACTCATTGATTTCAATAACCCAGGAACGTCCTGGCTAACGACTTTCAGTCGCACCACCCGCTCGACCCCATCGGGCACTGATTCAACCGTCCACTCCACGTCAATCCGGCGCCCCTGATCGACTTCAAAGGCCCGTTCACAATCGACCTTATGAATGGTGATACCACGGCCACGGGTGATGAATCCAACAATGGAATCCCCAGGAATCGGGTTGCAGCATTTTCCGAATCGCACCAAAACATCTTCCATTCCATCGACGCGAATGATGTTTTTGGTCTTACGCTTTTTATTGATCGCGTTTTGAAAGACCTTGGCGATAAAGGATTTTTCTTCTTGTTTCTCATCAACTGGCTTGCTGCCAGGAGCAAACTTTTCAACCACATCTTTGGCAACGAGCTTGCCATAACCAACGAGCACATAAATATCATCTAAATCATTGCCGCCCAGTTCCCGAACGCCATCCATCCCCGCTTTCATATAACGAGCCATACCGAGACCGAATTTACGAAATTCTTTCTCGAGGATTTCCCGGCCCAATTCCAAAGCTCGTTTACGCTGTTCATTCGTCACAAAGGCGCGAATCTTTGATTTCGCCCGCGTCGTTACACAAAACTTCAGCCAATCCTTTGACGGCTGCTGATGCGCACTAGTGATCACTTCAACTGTGTCTCCGCTCTTCAGCCGCGTTTTCAAAGGCACCAACCGGCCATTGATCCGGGCAGCCGCGCAATGGTGGCCGACATCGGTGTGTACAGCATAGGCGAAATCTATTGGTGTCGCGCCATCCGGAAGCTCACGCACATCGCCCTTGGGGGTGAAAACGTAAATCTCCTGCTCCCACAAATCGGTTTTAACCGTTTCTAAAAACTCGTCGGGATTGCGCATCTGCTGGTGCAAAGAAACCAGATCACGTAGCCAAGCAAATTTTTGCTCATCTTGCATGGCCACACGGCCGCCTTCTTTGTACTTCCAGTGCGCGGCGATGCCACGCTCGGCGATGAGGTGCATCTCCTGGGTGCGAATTTGAATTTCAATACGCTCTCCGCCTGGCCCCATTACCGTCGTATGTAGACTTTGATAATTATTGACCTTAGGCATGGCGATAAAATCTTTAAACCGACCTGGAATTGGCTTCCATAGCGAATGCACGTTGCCGAGGGCTTCATAACACTCCGGCACTGAACCGACGATCACGCGAAAGGCAAGCACGTCATAAACTTGTTCATACTCAATACTGCGCGACTGCATTTTTTTATAAATCGAGTAGAGATGCT
>JAYVXN010000235.1:0-17802 GCA_043785085.1 Bdellovibrionales bacterium
GTCCGGTTCTGGCTGAGTTGGCTGCCATCGATGAGCTAATGATACACTGAGTGATTTGCGCTAAATGACTATGATATTCATCAGCCTGGCGTGACAGCTGGTCGGCGGAATTAACAAGTGTGCCGCAAATCTCCATGGTTTTGGTCACATGTTCATATTGCGCTTGCAACGCACTCTGAGCCGAATTCGCGCCTTTGCTTTCAAGATCTTTAGCCTCGCTTTTGCAGGTATCCATGCATTGCTCTATGGCTTTAAGACAACTTTTTGCCCCTCGACGATTGGCATCGCGAGCCGAAATGAGCGTTGCTTCAGCTTTTTGACAGTTCGTCACCAACGCGCCACTGGGAGCTTTGCCCTTGAGTTCCATGAATTCAAAAACGAGCACTCCAATATCACCGAGAACTCCCTCTTTCTTAACATCGGTGCAGGCATCTATGGCGTGGGATTGGTTAGCGGAACAGGTAGTTTTTGCAGGAGGGGTTTTGGCGTTCTTGGTTGGATCACTGGCCAGCTCATTTGCGGGAGCTCTCTTCACAGGTGCGCTCAGGCCAGTCGATTGGGCGCGGACCGGAATCCTCATTCCAATTATCAAAGCGATGACCAGAGATAAACGAAACGAATGCGGCATGTCTCCTTATCGGAAACAATCCGCAAATCTTGATCGAATTGGGACAAAAAGTCCTGTCTCGATTTGAGACAGGACGTGATTGCTGAAAGAAATAGGAGAGTTAAGTCTCGTCTTCGAGTTCGTCGTCAGTGATTGTACCGAGGTTGTATTTCTCAACTCGGTAGCGCATCGAGCGAAAGGTGATACCTAAGAGTTTCGCACCTTTCTTTTTAACACCATTGGCGGTATGAATCGCCTTGATCAGCAGTTCTTTTTCGATTTGGCCCATGACTTTATCCAAATCAATACCTTCATCGGTGATCTCAATGCCATCGCTCGAAGCCATTTTGCGGCCTGTCGGCGTATTCACAAACGGCGGTAGACTCTCTGGAAGAATTGTTGCGCCACCTTCGAGGGCGACGGTGCGCTCGATAATATTTTCCAGCTCTCGGACGTTTCCGGGATAGTCATACTTCTTTAAAAGCTCCATACCCTCGCGGCTGATCGCGCCAATATTTTTACTGAGTCGATGATTATATTTTGCGAGAAAATGGGTGGCCAAAAGTGGAATATCATCCCGGCGCTCACGCAAGCTCGGTGTTTTAATATTGATCACATTTAAGCGATAAAACAAATCCTGGCGAAACGTGCCCTGGCCGACCATCTCTTCGAGATTTCGGTTCGTGGCCGCGATAATTCGCACTTCAACTTTTGAGTCATCGGTAGCACCCACGCGGCGGATCACTCGTTCTTGAATTGCGCGCAGAAGTTTCACTTGGATGGTGAGTGGTAACTCACCCACCTCATCCAAAAATAGCGTACCTTGATCGGCAACTTCAAACAAGCCGGATTTATCGGTGACCGCACCAGTGAATGAGCCTTTTTTATGTCCAAACATCTCAGATTCCATCAGTGATTCTGGAATCGCACCGCAGTTGACCGTCACAAACGGCTTTTCTTTCAACGGACCATTGTAGTGAATGGCTTTAGCAACCATTTCTTTACCCGTTCCACTCTCACCGGTGATCAAGACGTTGGTCGGCGTTTCAGAGACGCGTTTAACGAGATCGTAAATCCGGTGCATGGCCTCGGAATTACCGACGAGATTTTGAAAACTGTATTCACGCTCTAATTCTTTTTTCAGTGAGCGGTTTTCCACTTCGAGATTTTTACTACGGAGGGCATTGGCAATATTAATTCGAACTTCGTCAATTTTGAAGGGCTTGGTAACGTAATCGTACGCCCCCATTTTCATCGCTTCAACCGCCGACTCAGTCGTGCCAAACGCGGTAATTAAAAGAAAGAAAATATCAGGGTAGGTTTCTTTCACATGCTTCAGTAGTTCAATGCCCGTCACATTCGGCATTTGTAAATCCGAAATGATCATGTCAAAAGATTTCTTCTTCAGCGTGTCTTGCGCGATTTTTCCATCTTCGACACACGTGACTTCATAACCTTCTTTTCTCAGCATGATATCGAGAAATTCTCTGATTGACTCTTCATCGTCGACGACAAGAATTCTTGGCTTCATCCGTTACCCCTCTTCTTCCAAGCTCTATCATCAGATGTGCGGCTTGAATCTGCAAGATCAATTTTTCCTTGGCGCGCCGGAAACTCCAAAGTGAATTCGGCCCCGGAACCTTTCACACTTTCAACAAAAACTTGCCCATTATGGCTCTCAATAATTTTATGAGTCACGGCCAAACCTAGACCTGTCCCTTTCGGTTTAGTCGTATGAAAAGGCTCAAAAATTTTGCGCAGGCGCCCTTCATCAATACCCACGCCATGGTCCTTGATCCAAATCACAACAGAATCACCGGAGTCTTTGGTCCCGATTTCAACCACAGGTCGAGGTATTTCATGCATGGCTTGATAGGCATTGATCACGATATTTAACAGAGCTTGTTTGAGCTTGTCTCGGTGCCCTGAGATCGCGCGAGTGGCAGAAAAAGTCGTGATTTGTTGAACATCAGCACGCAGACCTTTGTTCATACGCACCATATCCAGCACTTCTTTGAGCAAATCATTGCAGTCGATCCGGTCCTCTCTGATTTGATCCGGGCGCACGAAATCCAGAAATTCGGTGATCAAATTATTGAGGCGGTCGATTTCTTTTAAAACAATCGACATTAGCTTTTGCTCTTCTTCTTGGCGGCTCGTGAACATGGTGCCGAGCAACTGAATGCAGCCACTGATACTGGCAAGGGGATTACGTATTTCGTGCGCGATTCCGGCAGCGAGTTGGCCAACGGCGGCGAGCTTCTCTGATTGGCGCACAGCAAATTCGAGACGCCGGACCTTGGTCAAATCCTCAAATGCCAAAACGTAGCCGGTGCTCTCACCGGCTTCGCCGCGCAGTTCAGAAATCGTCATCGCCAGAGTCAAATTATCACCAAATGCCACGCGATAAGGCCAGTCAAAGCGATTGGAAACCTGCTCGTTTCGGAGAAACTCAATGGCGCAGATGCGCTTCATGAGACCACTGAAAACCTCATCGAGCTGGCGGCCAAGCATGGCGTTTTGCGCAAGATCTAAAATTCCGTGCGCCGCCTTGTTGGCCAAAAGAATCCGGCCTTCTTGATCGATCGTCACAAGACCAGTGGCGATATTTTCAATGATGAGCTGATTCAAATTTTTTAAGGCGCGAAAGTGCTTGCCTTGCGTTAGTAGCTCGACCCCCATGAAGTTGAGCTGCTCACTTAAATAACCGGAGAGACCGGCAACGGCAAAAAATGCGAGGTTATTCAGACCCACGGTAAAATACAGCGTCTGCCCCTTGATCTCAGGGCCGATGATCATCAAGAAACTAAAAAGAATTGAAGTCCAAAACGACAGTATCCAAGCACCGCGACGCTGAAACACAAATCCGCACAAAATAATATTTACGAGATAGAGAAATAAAAAAATCGACTGATTAACACCCGTAAAATAAATCAGACCGGTGACAAAAGCTGACTCTAAGAAAAATAAAATGGCGGTGGTATACCAAAGCTTTAAAAAGCGGTCGAAAAACGTCAAGTAAACCGCGTTGAGGACAAACTCAACGGCCATCATCAGATAGACGGGAATCAGTACCTCCACATTGACAAACTCAGGTTGCAACGCCTGAAAGACGACCGTGATAATTAAAATGGTCAACAGAAATGCCAGGCGAATCGCCTGGATCACCAACATTTGGTTACCGCTCTTGGTGAAGTCAAACTTGATGTCGGGACTCAGCGGGGTGGGTTTCATTTCCTACCACTCGTCCCGGCGGCGCGGTGGTTTGGCAAAGAGAGGGTGCGAAAGACCAAGCTAAAACGGCAAACCGCCGCGCCGCCTGGACTGACCTTCTTGAAAAGCAATTGTTTCACAAAACCTCTTTAACCAACGGCTCCGGCCATGTTGAAGATCGGCAGATACATCGCGATGACAAGGACTGCGATAATCCCGCCCAGGACCACCATTAAAATCGGCTCCATGAGGCTAGTGAGCGTTCCGACAGTGACGTCGACCTCGTCTTCATAAAAGTCGGCAATTTTTGAAAGCATTTGATCAAGGTTACCGGTTTGCTCGCCCACGCCAATCATTTGTGTGACCATACCCGGAACATATTTTTCTTTTGAAAGCGGAACGGTCAGCGACTTGCCCTCGGAAATAGCATCTTTGGCGCGAATTAAGGCAGCTTCAAGAATCGTTGTGCCGACGACGCGTGAGGCGATCTCAAGCGACTCGATAATACTGACGCCGGATTCAAGCAGCGTGGAGAGAGTGCGGGCAAACCGGGCCACGCCGCCTTTTTGAATCAAAGTCCCAATCAGCGGCATGTCGATCATGAAGGCATCAAAGGCTTTGCGGCCAGCATCGGTTTGAATGTAATTTGAGAAAAAGAAGATGCCGCCGCCAATTCCGGCGCCGATCATCCACCAGTAGTGAATAAAAATTTGACTGAGCGCAATGACCATTTTCGTGATTCCGGGCAATTCCTGCCCCGCACCCGAAAATAGAGCTTGAAACTTCGGAATAACAAAAATCAAAAGTGCTGAGACGACCAAGAACGCTACGACCATGATCGCCATAGGATAAACCATAGCTCCCTTAATCTTGCCTTTAATTTTGACCGCCTTTTCAATATAGACCGCCAATCGGGTCAAAACTTTATCGAGACTACCTGATTCCTCACCCGCGCGCACCATATTGACATAAAACTTATCAAAAACTTTTGGATGTTCGGCCAGCGATTCACCAAATCTTTTTCCTTTACTGACACTCGCAACGACTTCTTTGATGGCATAAGACAAGGGGCCGGTGCGGGCACTCTTTGCAAGAACATCAAGGCTTTGCAAAATTGGAATTCCCGATGCCAGAAGTGTGGCCAGCTGCCGTGTAAACAGCTGTAGATCCTTCGGCTTGACCCTGCCGCCGGCGCTCCCTTTGACGGCGACTTTAATTTCCTGCTGGGGAACGAGGCGAAGCGGGACGAGACGTTGGGCGCGGAGCTTAACTCGAGCTTCGCCTTCATTTGCAGCGTCGACTTCTCCTTTGACGCCCTTACCAGATGAATTTTTTGCCTCGAACGCGAATTTAGCCATTAGACACCTGCCTGCTTAAGCATTTGATCCAATTGATCAGGTTCGGCCGTCGCCGAAAATGCTGTTTTGACATCAATTTTTCGTCTCACCAGTAAATTCATGAGCGCTTGATTCATGGTCACCATGCCGCTTTTCTCTTGTCCGACTTGCATCATGCTCTGTATCTGATGCAATTTATTTTCACGAATGAGATTGCGAATACTCGGTGTTAATAACAGAAATTCAATGGCCGCCACCCGCCCTCCTTGCAGACTCGGCAAAAGCCGCTGGCTGATAATGCCTTGAAGCGAGAAGCTCATCATAATGCGAATGCGTTCTTGCTGTTCCGGAGGAAAAACCCCGACCATCCGATTGATCGTTTGCACGGCCGAGCTGGTGTGCAGGGTTGCAAAAACCAAGTGACCGGTTTCGGCAATTGAAAGTGCTGTTTCAATCGTCTCAAGTTCACGCAATTCCCCGATCATGCAGTAGTCGGGGTCCTGACGGAGGACATATTTCAAGGCACTTTTATAACCCTCAGTATCGGTGCCGACTTCACGCTGATTGACGATGCAATTCTTGTGCTGGTGAATGAATTCAATGGGGTCTTCAAGCGTAATGATATGACCCCAACGTTCTTCATTTATTTTATCGATCATCGAGGCAATCGTCGTCGATTTGCCTGAGCCAGTCGGCCCAGTGACTAAGACCAGGCCATAAGGAAGATTTGTGAGATCAGCGACGGCAGGCGGCAAACCTAAATCAGCAAAACGGGGCACATTTACTGGAACTTTTCGAAAAACTCCGGAGACCGAGTTTCTCTGAAAGAAAAAATTGGCGCGAAAGCGGGCCATATTTTTAACATCGAAACTGAAATCGAGCTCTTTCGATTCTTCAAATCGGCTTTTTTGCGAGTCATTCAAAACGGAATAACAAAGTTTTCGAGTCATCTCTTTGGTCATTGCTTCAGCTTTGACTCGAACAATACGGCCATTAATTCGTAAAACGGGTTGCGATCCGGCCACGATATGCAAATCGCTAGCGCCTTGATCGTTGGCAAACTTTAAAAGCTGCAAAAGCGAAATCATGCCTTTGAATCTCCGACCGTCGAAGCGAGTAGTGATTCAAGTGAGATCTGGCCCTGTCTGACTTTCATCAGACCGGCTTGCCGGAGCGAGCGCATTCCGCCGCGAATAGCCGCTTGTTTAATTTCCAGAGGTGTGGCCTGTTTCAGAATTGCATCCCGGAGTGTGTCGTTCATGGTCATCAGTTCGTAAATTGCTATGCGGCCTTTAATCCCAGACTGGTTGCAAACGGAACATCCTTCGCCTTTTGCCGTCTCGTAGAGATGGACTTCTTCGGGCTTGGCTCCGACCTGGATCAAAGCCTCTGGCTCGACTCGCACCGGAGCCTTACACTGCTCACAGTTGCGACCGGCCAAGCGCTGCGCCACAATTAAAGAAATTGTCGAAGTAATGAGATATCCCGGCACTCCCATATCCAAAAGACGTGCCACCGTCGAAGGAGCATCGTTCGTGTGCAGTGTACTGAGAACCAAGTGCCCGGTGCTCGCGGCCTTAAACGCGACTTCGGCTGTTTCAAGGTCGCGAATTTCTCCGACCAGAATCACATCGGGATCCTGACGAAGAAAGCTGCGCAACGCCTCTGCAAATCCAAAACCGATATTTGCATTGGTTTGGGTTTGATTGATTCCATCCAAGTTAAATTCAACCGGATCTTCTGCAGTTGAAATGTTCATTTGTGGGTCGTTCACGGTCGAAAGGGCCGAATACAAAGTAGTGGTTTTTCCGCTTCCGGTCGGCCCTGTCACCAACACCATGCCTTGAGGTTCATTGATACGCTCTTGAAAGAGCTTTAAGTCATCTTCTTCAAAACCGAGTTTGGTCATATCCAGCTTTAAATTTGCTTTGTCGAGTAGCCGCATAACGATTTTTTCACCGAATAACACCGGCAGCACGCTGACCCGAAAGTCCACTTCGACACCACGCTCGTTTTTTATTTTCAGACGACCATCTTGGGGTTTGCGTCGTTCTGCAATATCAAGGCGTGACATGATTTTGATCCGACTCACCAGGGCGTTGGCGACACCGGCGGGCGGCTGAATTTTTTCTTGTAAAATTCCGTCAACCCGATAGCGGACGCGAAAGCGCTTTTCATACGGTTCAATATGAATATCGCTGGCCTTGAGTTTAATCGCCTCTTGTAACATGAGGTTGACGAATTTAACAACCGGGGCCCCATCTACGTCACCCTGTTCTTGCAGCTTTTCGGTGAGGGCCGCAGTGAAACTCATACCCTCTTCAAGTTCCATTTCACCGAGAATGTCGCCCATGTTTCCGGAATTTTCAGGACCCTTGCCGAAATGTTTTTCCATGGACTTTTGAATCGCCGTTTCAGAAGCAACGACGACTTCAATCTTACAGCGCGTAATCAAATTCAGGTCATCACGCACATACATATTGCTTGGATCTGCAAAGGCCACGACAAGAATATTGCCTGACTTAGATACCGGCATCACACCGTACTTTTCACAGGTCTCTTTTGTCAAAGTCGCGAGGGCGTCTTCTGGAATTTCAAATTGCTCAAGATCGATACTCGGCACACCAAATTGTTGACCTAAAAATTCAGCGAGATCGCGATCTTTCATGTAGCCCATGCGAACAAGGGTCGAACCGAGTCGTCCGCCATGAGCTTTTGCTTCTTTTTTCGCGGCTTCCAACGCGCTGACATTAATTAAATTTTCGCGAACTAAGAGTTCGCCCAAATTCTTCTTTGCTGCGCTCATTATAAAATCTCCTGCTTTCAATAGTTTATCGAGAGCAGAAGGCCTTGGTAACTGCGCCAAAGTCCGGCTTTAATCAATCGTGAAAAATAATACTGACATGGTCCCGCAGTCGCAAGCCTACTTAAGGCGTTCACGCAGCAGCTGGCGGTATTTATTTAAATCGAGTTTGACGCGGCAATGGGATTCAGCCCAAGCAAGATCAGTCTGGCTGACGACATGCAATCCTGGCTCAACGACTGCCCCGACCGAACGAGCCTCGCTGACTAAAGGAGAGTCGAGCGGCAGCAGCGACAAGTCGACCCAAACACCACCCGGTTTCAAAAAGTTAAAATATGAAATATCCTCGACAAACGTCGGATTGATATCGAGAGGGAGGGCATTGATGGCAATTGCGTTGACGCCGGGAAGCTGTGTGACCCGGTTGAGAGGCGTGAATTTGAAGTCTACATTGAAATAGCTGTGCGTAAACTCCGCGATCATCGATTCACCGAGCTCGACATTTTCATCAGCTAAATTAAATCGATTGAAGCCAGCCTTGACCAACGCGCCCACGGCCGCACGCGCTTCACTTTTGGCGCCAATGACTAAAGCACTGCCACTAAAGTCGACCTGCACTAAATCCTGCGCCAGTACCTGTTGCAATCCTTCGAAGAGAAAATTTTTCGGCCACCAGTATTTGTTTTCAAAACAAATCGTGTCAGCGGTTTTAAGCGACATCATTAAGGCTGGAATCTCATTGCGCAACTTTGGCACCTGATCACCAAGCGCACCCACCACTCGGATCACAGTGGCACTTTTCTGCGTTTCACTGAGGTGCCCGGCAAAATCTACCTCACTGGTTTCGAGAGCTGAAAACTGATTTTCAAACCCCGCTTCTTGCAACATCTCTGAGAGCGCTTGAAAGCGCACGGCTTGGCTTTGTCCCGGCAAGGCGATTTCAACCCAATTCATTTGGCCCGCTTAAAATCTCACGCCCGCGCAAGATATCGAGTTTAATTTGCTGAACCAATGCCTGTGCTGAACTGAATTTCTGTTCATCGCGAATTCGCGCCATAAAATAAAGGTTTAGTTCCTCACCGTAAATGTCTGCTGAAAAATCGAGAAGGTGAGCTTCAATAGCCGGCTGATGTGGCGTCAATTGAAAAGTGGGATTAAAACCGATGTTCACCATGGCTGGGTGCCTTTTTCCATGAATTTCTGCCCATGCACAATACACCCCAGGGGCTGGAACGGTTTCAGCATGTGTGTTGAGATTCGCTGTCGGAATACCGAGAGTTCGTCCGCGACCGGCGCCCTTGACAATTAAGCCACTTAAGTAAAATGGACGCTGCAAAAGCTTTTTTGCCAAAGAGACATCCCCCTCCGCTAAAGCCTGACGAATGCGACTGCTCGAAACTAAAATATCACCGACTTTAACTGGTGGTAAAATTTCAATTTCAAAACCTAACTCAAGAGCCTTTTGTTTGAGAAATTGAATTGAGCCAACGCGGCCCGCGCCAAATGAAAAATCATAGCCGACCACGACTTTAGCCGGAGAAAAGGGCCGGTAGATCCAATCGAGCACAAAGCGCTCCGGAGGTAGTTGGGAAAACTCACGCGAGAACGGTTCATTGATGAGCAGGTCGACGCCTAATTTCTGTAATTCAAGCGCCTGATCAGCGCTGTCAAAAATTCGTTTCAAATGCCGATCCGGATGCAAAACTTTAACTGGATGGGGCTCAAACGTCATCACGACTGAGGGTACTTTGGCGGCCCTAGCTTCTTGCAAAACTCGGTCGATCAAGGCGCGATGGCCCAAGTGAACTCCGTCAAAGTTCCCGATCGTCAGGACCGAGCTCGGTAAAGGAGCTTCCATTTGTCGAACACCGGGAATGATTTTCACTCTCGTCTACTTTCTGTCGCACGCCCGAATTGCGGAGCGCGGTTTACGAGTCTACTCTCCTCAAAATAGCAAATTTCGACTCTAACACATTGAAATTTTTAACACTTCTTGCTACATTGCGTCACTATGCCCTTAATGACGACCCGTCATCGAAAATCCCTGCTGTACACACTCCTGATCGTGTGGCGAACCAAAGCTTTTTGGCTGCGCGCCTTTTTGTGCTGGCTGGTGGGTGCCGCGGTTTTCATGAGCGATGAAAATGGCAAATTTGATTTGCGCCTACAGATTCGCGGCCCACAGCACTCAGCTGCACCGATTGTTCTTGTCGATATCAACGAACATGATTGGCTCGAAAATGATCATGATATGCGCAATATGATCCGACCCATGAAAGAGATCACGGGACTGTCTGATAATTTTTTTTGGAACGCGAAAACTTGGCATGAAATTCTGCAAAATCTTCTCGAAGCCGACCCAGCTGCCATCGGCGTGACATTTTATTTTGGCGATAATGTGCGCATCCCGATGCTCACCGAACAAGAGCGCAGCGTGTTTGAAAATCCACGCATTATTTGGGGCGCGGATGTCGACAGTGCGGGTCGGGCGTTGGTGCCGATCTTCGCGAGCACCTATAATTCAAATATCGGTATTCGTCAGCTGCGGCTAGACGATGACGGTATTGTCCGGCGTTTTTCTTCTTCGTTGGTGCAAATTCCGAATATGGCGGCTCGTCTGGCCGACGTGGCCCGCCCGCAGAACATCAACAAGAACTCCTACAATTGGCTAAATCCAGTGATGATCAATTACGCCGGAGGCAGTGAATCTTTTGAAACTCTGACTTTGCGGGATATTCTTGCTAAATCATTTAACCCGCAAAATCTCAAAGGCAAGATCATCATTTTCGGCACTCATTCCTCAGTCATGGACGTGGTGCAAACTCCCTTGGGCCGCATGAGTCGGGCCGAAGTCCTAGCAAATATCCTGGATAATATCCTTTTAAAACGAACGGTGGGGCGGTTTCCGAATGGAATTTACCTCGCATTTTTAGCATTGATTCTGCTTTATTCGGTTTGGGTACTTTCGACCTACCCGCAATCGGTGGCGCTAGTTTTTTTTATATGGACCAGCACCTTATGGGCCGCGATATCGGCCTGGATTTTTGATTCATATTATTTTTGGATTCCTGTCTTCTCGCCCTTGATTCAGCTGGGCTTTACTTACTTTATTTTTCTCAGTTATCAGCTGGCAATGAATGAACAAAAGACCTGGCGCTTGCAGCAAAAGCAAAAGTACCTGCATGAAATCGAAGAGCTGAAAAACAATTTCGTCAGCATGATGAGTCACGATTTGAAAACTCCGATTGCCAAAATTCAGGCAATTGTTGACCGCTTGCTCACGCAAAACCCCAACCATGAATTCGCACTAGATTTAAAGAGCCTCAGACGCTCCAGTGATGAATTGCACCAATATATCCGCAGTATTTTACAGGTAACCCGGGTTGAGGCCAAAGACTTTCAGGTGGTCAAAGAAGTGACCGACCTGAATGAAAATATTGAACGAGTCATCACGCACCTTTCGCCACTTGCCCAAGAAAAGCAAATCCGCCTTGAACTGAATCTCGAACCAATGTTTTCAATTGAGGTCGATAAAACTCTGATCCAGGAAGTGATTTTGAATCTGGTCGAAAATGCCATAAAATACACACCCAGCGGCGGTTGCGTGCGAGTCATCTCTGAAGAAAAAGATGACAATGTATTTTTCTTCGTGGAAGATACCGGCCCAGGTATCGCCCCAGAAGAACAAAAAGAAATTTGGGGTAAATTTACGCGTGGAAAAAATCAGTTAGATGTCAAAGGCAGCGGCCTTGGACTTTACCTGGTTAAATATTTTGTCGAGTTGCACGGAGGCCGCGTATTTTTACAAAGCCAACTCGGACAGGGCACCAAATTTGGATTTTCAATTCCCGTCAGCAGTGATACGCCGAACGAACAATTGCCCTCGCCCTTAACCAATTCCGGCACCGCAATGAACGAAGGAGCCATTTTATGAAAATGACCTTAAACACCTTGATCGTCGATGATGAAGCCGAACTCAGAATGTCGGTGATCACTGTCTTGCGCTCACTCGCTGATTTTGATTTCAAAATTGATGAGGCGGTGGACGGACGCGAAGCCCTACAAAAATTTAAAAACGGCACCTGGGACCTCGTCTTGATGGACGTGCGCATGCCTGAGATGGATGGTCTCAAGGCGCTCAAGGCGATCAAAGAACATGACCCGCGCACTTTCGTCGTTTTGATGACGGCCCACAGTAATTTGAAAGATGCTGTCGCCGCAATTAAAGAAGGGGCTTACGATTATCTGGAAAAGCCCGTTCAACCAGAAAAACTCGCCGAGATCGTTAAACGCGCCACCGACGCTCAAGAAATGGTGTCGAACCTGGCGATCTCCAATCCCATTTTTGATGATGATATCGAAAGCGAATTTGTCGGCAGCAATCAGAAAATGCGTGAGGTTTTTAATTTAATTTACCGACTTTGTAAGGTCGATACGACGGTCTTGATTCGCGGTGAAAACGGCACAGGAAAAGAACTGGTGGCCCGCGCTATTCATTATAATTCTCCACGCAAATCAGGAGCAATTGTTGCTCTAAACTGTGGCGCAATTCCTGAAAACCTCATGGAGAGCGAATTGTTCGGCCATGAAAAAGGTGCTTTCACCGGAGCCCACGAAAGAAAGATCGGTAAATTTCAATTAGCAAATAACGGCACCCTTTTCTTGGATGAAGTCGCCGAGCTGCGCCCGGATATGCAGGTTAAGTTATTACGAGTCCTGCAAGAAAGAAAATTTGTCCCGGTAGGCGGTAATCGTGAAGTCAAAACCGATGCTCGCATTGTTGCTGCGACCAATCGCAATCTCGAAAAAATGATCGAAGAAGGCAAATTCCGAGAAGATCTGTTTTACCGACTCAACGTGATGCCGATCTTTTTGCCGCCGCTGCGGGAGCGTCCGGACGATGTCGAAGACCTCGTTGAGTATTTTATTAAAAAATTCTCAAAGCACCATGCGCGGGTGATCCGCGGAATTGCCCCCGAGGCACTTTCTGTGCTGCAAAAATATCGCTGGCCAGGAAATATCCGGGAACTCGAAAACGTCATTGAACGCGCGTTTATCGTCGAAAACACCGAAGTCATCACCGCCGTTAGCCTTCCAGAAAATCTTCGCTCGATTGCGCGTGAACAGATCGCCACTGCTGCACGGGACAACAAGCCATTTGCCGGCCCTTTAGATTTTGAAATTTTTAAAGAGCAGGCGGAAAAGGATTTTATCATCAGTGCTTTGAAAGCGAACCGTGGTCGAATCAACAAAACTGTGGCTGAAGCCAATATTCCTAAAAACACGCTGTTAAGAAAAATCAAGAAGTACGGGATCAACGTCAAAGAGATTACCGGAGAATTTGCAGGCGACTAGTCCTTCGCGCGCGTTGGTTTGACGTTTTCGCTTGGTCTTTGCTGCCAGCTCTTCGCCTCGGAGATACGAAAAGGGCTCAACATATCGCAGGGGATATGCCTCGCCTTTTTCGTATCTCCGCAACTCGATCTGACGACAAATCCACGGCGCGAAAACGTCAAACCAACGCGCGCGAAGGACTAGTGCTTTTTTTCCATGTCCGGTGGCGCCTCGCCCAGTACCGCCACCGGAGCCTCCTGCTTAAGAAACTGTAAAAGCCGACTGGTGCAAAACCAATTTTCTTTTTCAATACAGGTAACGGCTCGTTCGGTGGTCACTGCAGCTGCTGCTTTATTCAATTCTTTGAGAGTTTTCTGATCAACTGGAGAGAGCTTTTTACCTTTCTTCAGGCCGGAGGCATGCTGTTCAAGAATATTACTATAGACCCCACAATGACAGTTTATCTCGCAGCCCTTAAAAGCTTGCACCCGGTTTTTAGCCGACTTCATAAATGAAAATAGGTCTTTTTCCCGCTCGGTCTGTTTTTGATCGATCAGGCTCTTCAGCGGCTGCGCAAACGCTAATGCCTCTTCTGGACCCAGGTTACAATCAAGTTCTGATTTTGTATCCGAATCCGAGCCGCGATCGACCGCGACACGTAAAATAGTCGCGGCCGTATCCAACTGCTCAAGTTTGAAATCCCTCAAGATTGTCGCGCGATCAATCCCGGTCGAAACTTGCGGCGCTTCAGCCCTAGCAAAATGCGGGAGGAAAATGAATGAGAGAATTAGATTACTGGCACAAGAAAGTAAACTAAAAACCAGTCCCAATGAGACGCTAGACCAAACGACCTTCATCTTCATTATCCTTTTTTGCACTCTTAATACTTTTAAGTGATTCACGTTCAGGATAACCGCGCGGCCTTGTAAAAAAAACTTATAGTGAATTTCTGGACGAACGACGCGACTGGGATTACGCTCAAAGTATGATGCAAATTAAAGCGCTGGTGGATTTTGCGGATGCTGAAATCACGGCTATCTTGGAAAAAATCAGAGAGATATTCTTTCTTTCGTCCAGTCGCACGCAATTCGTGACCCCTCAGGAAAAAACTGAGTTTCTCGAGCGCTGGGCCGGTTACTATCTGCACGACCAGAGAGATGAGGTGCTCATCCTACTCAGTGAGGGCGCGGTCTCAGGATATCTCACTGGCTGCCGCGATAGCGAACTGGCGCGTGAATGGTATCGAACTCGTTTAGGTAGTTACGAAGTCTTTGCCGATCAATTCAGGCAGTTTCCCGCCCACCTCCATATTAATCTCCATCCTGAGAGTCGAGGCCAGGGCGGCGGCAGTCTTCTCATCGAGCACTATATCCAGCTCCTAAATGCCCGCCAGATAGGCGGCGTACATTTAGTCACCTCGCCGGGGGCGCGAAACATCGCGTTTTATCAAAGGCTAGGATTTCAACATAGTTTAGAACGAACCTGGAAAAACTATCCTCTTTTATTCCTTGGGCATCTTATAAATAAACTAAATAAATAATCTCGACTGAGCAGTTACTTTGGAGATAAAACGCCCTATTCCCAGCGGCCCAGCAGTTAAATCAGGAACACCTTTTGCAATTCTGAAAGCTGGTGCGTGCCGTTCGCCCTGAAGGATCCATTAGGATCGTTCTCGTTGCTCCTGATAGCGTGGAGAAATGGAGAGAAGATGGACAACCAGAAACTTTTTTCAAAGATGACCTTAGCCCGGGTCTCTTTTTCGGCACTGACCCTGATATTTTTGCTCGGTTGTCAGGGGACGCAAGGCGCACACTCAAGTGCTTTTATTCCGCTCGTAAATCCAGAATCGGACTTGGGTCCCGACACACTGCCCGGCCGGATTCTCAATCCGACTGCAAATGAGTCTGACCATCAGGGCTATTTTATCATCGCCGACACCGGCGAGCTCATCAAGGGTCAGGATTGGTTTGATTTTTACACCGGACCACTTCCGGCTTTGTCCAAGACCAATCCCTTTTATAGTTTAGGCTATTCTGGACAAAGCCATCACGTCACTTATTTTACGGTCACGGGCCAGACGGCCAAAAATGTCCGGGATCATTACGGCATGAAATCGAATTAAAGAGTCTTGTTTTGGAGAGCTTGCATTTTCATAAGGACAAGTTCGACAGACACCTTTTTCATACAGTCGTGCGTTCCCAAAGGACACGTCTCTGAGCCGTGGCGACCGCAGGGGCGACAGGGTAAATTGATTTCAGCGACCTCTGCCTGATTTTGCCAGGGCCGGTAACCCAGTGCCAATGTTGTCGGACCAAATACCGCCACGGTTGGCACATCCATGGTTGCTGCCAAGTGCATAGCGCCACTATCGTTGCAAAATAAAATATCAGCTGTCGCCATTAGCTCAGCCGATTCAAACAGCGATGTCTCACCCGTCAAAATATGACAAGCCGGAACCTCCGAGCGAATTTGCTCACAAATGACTTTCTCATTAGCGGCGCCCATCAAGACGACCTGATAGCCGGTCTTAGTTAAATGCCGAGCCAACTCGATATAACCTTCGCTTCGCCACATTTTGGTTTTCCAAACACTACCCGGAGCGAGAAAAGCAATGCGCTGCGACCCCCAATTAGCCAAAATATTTTGACTCTTCAGAGATGCTTGCGTGAAGGATTTTTTCAATCGCCACGCTTGGCGCAAGTCGACAAGTTTCGGAACCCGCATATTCGCCCACGCAGGTACGGCGGCCGCGGCTTCGAATCCGGTCGCTAGGAGCTCGGCAATCGGTTCGGAATGATTTTGCAGTAGCGCCAATTGCCTAAGGGCATCCGGAAAACCCATAGGCCGCGATATTTTTTCAGTAAAAACCAAATCCGTCAGAAGTTTTTTAAAACCGATTTTTCTATCAGCCTTAAGTCGCCAGACCAAGAGTGCCGAGCGTGTTGATTGATGCGGACAAACTACCCAATGCCAGTGGATCTTTTTCATGCGGTCAGTTTGCACCCGCCAAGCTTGCCTATCGGCTTTATTGACCTCAATGACCTCGTCTAAAATCCCGGTTTGTCGAAAAAACTCACCAAGGCCATTTCGGCATAATAAGTAAAGTGGCCGACTGGGCTCAAGAGAGCGCAGGGTTTTCAACAATGGAAGGCAGAGCAGTAGATCACCGACAAAGGCGGTTTGAATCACTAAATTTGGCTTTAGGGTGTCGGACATGGCAACGGAAATTCCTCGCTAAATTCAAGAGCCGTCTTCACATCTCTCATCTGTTTACGGCCCAAGTCAATCGCTCCGAGAATTTCGTCAATGGATACCATATCAAAACACATAGGATTATTCGTACAGAGTCGTTTCCAGCACGGACTGCAACTCGCCTGCGTCAAGACCCGCACACCGCGATCATAGAGATCAATTTCCTGGCTGCAGGTTGGACCAAACCATGCGACGACCCATTTCTTTAAGGCAATCGCCAAATGCATCCCCAAGCTATCGCCACTCGCCACGATATCACAGGCGGCAACACTGATCATACCGTCACGAAGCCCGCTGATCGTTGACGACTGCTGAACGCCGAGGCCATGGGCGATCCGTTGATTTCGCAGACTATCCTCTTTTCCTCCCAACAACACGACCTGATAGCCTGAATGCTCTTGAAGACGACGAATAAGATTGCGATGAAATTCAACTGTCAATTTTTTATAAGGAAGAATCGCGCTGCAGCCTGTGTTGATGCCGACCACAGTTTGCTCTGGCCGTGCCCATAGGCCGCGCCGGCGCTCGGCTTCGAAGCGCTCCGCATCCGTGAGCTGCAGTAGGTATTCGTCGCGCTGGTAAGGCCCCAGCTCTAACGCTTCAAGGGTCAGCTGCGTCTCAGGCTTCTGGTTTTCGAAAAACTTTTTCGAATTACTCAACCCGAGACTCCACAACTCTTCCGCTGCGGGCGTGGCCGGAACAATCGCGCCGCTGGTCGCGTCGACTTGAAAGCCATAGAGCAAATCGACCGTCGTTTGCTTGAGAACTCCGGCCGCCACTAATGATTTATCAACACAAAAGCCAATATCGAATTCAAGCGCCGAGAGTGCTAACAAATCCTCTTGGGACGTGGTCAAAATCCGGTCGATCAAGGGATTGTGTTGCAAGAGAAAATGCGCCGGACTGTTCGTGACCCAAGTTAAATGCGAATTTGGAAATTTTCTCTTCATGGCGTGGAGCAAACTTGTCGAGCGCAGCACTGCACCCAAGGCTTCAAGGTGAATGAAGAGGATACGGGTTCTCGGAATACTTAGGGAAGGGCAAAGATCGTCACAGATCTCACTCTTTCCGCATGGTTTATAACCATTGAAATGTCGACATTGGGTGATTGGCACATTTTCATTTTACGTTGTTGGGGCGAAAATCGAAAGACGGACTAGACCCCAATGTTGCATAAACTTTCGAGTCGGAATGCTCCAGAAGCCCGAAGGTGGCGGCTCGCGCAGGAAAATCTGGACGAGGCGTACGTACACCGT
>JAYVXN010000236.1:0-17693 GCA_043785085.1 Bdellovibrionales bacterium
TACGTTGAGTCCAGATTTTCTGAGCAAGTCGTCAGATTCGGGCTTCTGGAGCAAGCGTCAGCGGTTCCGACCGAAAGTTTATGCAACATTGGGGTAAACCTAAGTCGAATTCGTCAATAAAATATACGGCTTGCGAAGAAGTTTCGGCCCTGAACAATAACTTGAGTGAAGGTAAAACCGAACTCAAAACTAAGGCCGCATTTGCCGCATTTAATGACAAATTTACTGATGGATCAGAGACAAATGTGCGTTGATTCGAAAATAGTGCTCCTTAAATTTAATTGACCTGTGGGATGGGCCCGAGTGAAAAAGTCTGCGATCCTACAAATGTTTATCGCTGCAAGCCTCTGGGGCTTTGGATTTATCGCAACAGTGTGGACCCTACGATCTTTAGGTCCACTCTGGCTAACGGTTTTGCGCTTTCTCATAGCGTGTCTCGTCTCTTTGCCGCTGATTCTTCTTTTGCCGAAGCATCGACAGCAATTAAACTGGGCAAATTTAAAGTTGGCGTTTTTCCCCGGCTTGTTTATGATCGCGACTCTGATCTTTCAAACGTGGGGATTGCAGTATACGACGGCCACAAAGAGTAGTTTCATTACGTGTCTCTACGTTTTATTGGTGCCAATTCTGGATATGTTGATCCTCAAGCGGAGGCTCTCGAGCTTTCATCCGATCTTTGTGGCCAGTGCCCTCGTCGGCACAGCGCTGATTTGCGATTTTCAGGCTGGCCAATGGAATCTCGGCGACTTTCTTACCCTTCTTTGTGCCCTGGCCGCGACTTTGCAAATTTTTTGGCTTGGTCTAATTGCGAAACGCTTACCTTCGTCTTTGGTTTTTAATTTCATGCAATCACTCTGGTCGCTGGTTATGCCGCTGGGGCTTGCCTTAACATTGGAGAAGTGGCCGGGCTTTCCGATGACTGGTTTACCTTTGCTGGGACTACTCGCATTGAGTTTTGGTTCAACTCTCGGTGCGTTTGGCTTGCAAGTCAGTGCTCAAAGGCATCTCTCGCCATCTGTGGCCAGTCTGCTCTGCCTTCTCGAATCACCATTTGCCACGATTTACGCTTTCTATTTCTTGGGAGAACATCTTTCGCGCACTCAGTGGCTTGGAGCCGGATTGATTTTGCTTTCGGTCATTGCCGCAACTTTGCTTGATATCCATCTTGAAGCAAAAACAAACGTTTCAACCTGAAACGAAACCTTGTCCACTGCTGAAACTAAAATTTTTAAATGAATGTAGCAACTTTCACAATGGGCCAATTCGGCATCGATATGCCAAATCCAGGAGCAGGTAATCACATCAATGTGACGGGGACCCTCACCAATAACCACGGGGCCGCACTTAACCCCAATGGTACATAAACCGTCGAGTCGGAATGCTCCAGAAGCCCGAAGGTGGCGGCTCGCGCAGGAAAATCTGGACGAGGCGTACGTACACCGTACGTTGAGTCCAAATTTTCTGAGCAAGTCGTCAGATTCGGGCTTCTGGAGCAAGCGTCAGCGGTTCCGACCGAAAGTTTATGCAACATTGGGGTGAAGTGACGTGAAGCGGTTGTTCGATGTGACTCGCTTGCTCATCCCACGTGCGCATGACACGGAGGGCGTTTCGACCGAGATAAAGTAAGGCCGCGACAAAGAGCAAAAGTAGCATAAATCGATTTACCATGAGTCAACCTTACTGTGCAACAGTTTCATGGTGAACACTTGCCAAGGTCGAATCGCTTTGCATGGCTTTCATCAAGTCCTTGCGAAAGCTAGCGATCTCCTCTGCTGGCTCGGCGGCCTGCTCGGCGGTCGTATTGAAGGCACTGGTGTCCATCTTCGGATTATGGATGTCTTGGTCTGAAGAAAATCCCTGGACGCCAGCGGTGTTGGTGGCCACCGTGCCATTGACACTCACACCTTTATCGAGGCTGGTCAGTGCTTTATAGGAGTTTAATAGTTTTGCGGAACCCGTTTTAGATAAGAGAGTCGCATACTCATCGCCCGTGCGCAGGATGTACTTCTTAACGTCACGAGCGCTGAAGTCATGATGGACGGACAAGACTAAGGCGGCAACTCCTGTGACAAACGCCGTGGCTTGCGAGGTGCCCGTCATGTAGCCGAAAGATCCACCCGGTAAAGTCGAGTAAATATTCTCGCCCGGAGCTGCGATATCAACGGTGCGAACGCCGTAGTTGCTGCTCGGCAGGACTTTGGTCTCTTCGCGATTAACGGCGGTGACAGAAATGATATTTGAGAGTTCATAGTCCGCCGGATAGTAGTGTTTGCCTTTTTCATCTGAATTGGAGCGTTCGTTTCCGGCCGCAGCGACAAAGAGAATTCCGGCTTTCTCGGCAGCTTTAACGGCATCGTGTTCTTCGGCCGAGTATTCTACGCCACCACCAGAATAGTTGATAATATTCGCCTTCATTTTAATGGCGTAGTGGATCGCCTGGATGGTGTTTTTCAAATTGTTTGAGCCTGGAGCTTTTGGATCATAATATTTCAAAACCATGAGGCTGACGTTCGGGGCAACGCCACTCACGCCAAAACCATTACCACCTTTGGCGCCGATGATTCCGGCGATGTGGGTGCCGTGGCCGTGATTGTCAGTTAGAGCATTGTCATTGTGCACGAAATTCCAGCCGTTCACGTCATCGATTAAACCGTTTCTGTCATCATCAATGCCGTTATTTGCTTTATCATGGCCAGCGGCATCTTTACCGCTCTCACCTGGGTTCACCCAAAGATTGTCTTTTAAATCGCGGTGGCGGCTGTCGATTCCGGTGTCGATGACAGCGACGACGATGTCTTTGCTTCCGCGTGAAACATCCCAAGCGCGGCGGGCATCCGTTTTCACGAGACCCCATTTGTCCTGAACGGCGGGGTCGTTGGCTAAGACGTTGGTTTCTTCTTTTTTAGTTTCTTTCGATTCCTTGGCGTCATTTAAGACGACCTGGCGAAGTTCTTTGGTTTTAACGGCAGTGAAGATCGAAGCTGGCTGTTTACCGATCCAGTAATTGGCCAGTCCCCAGAGTGCAAAGGCGAAACTGAGGCACATGATTCCGAAGATGACGTTAAAAGCTCGCTTCATAATGGACTAGCTCCCGCTCAAGGTTATAGCTAGTGAGAGAGCAAAGACGGTGCCTAAGTGAGGTCGTCTAAGTCATTGAATTTGCGTGTCTTAAATTGAGATGAAACGGTCAATTGTGATTACAGGTTGATATCATGTAGATTCTCTAGACACCACTCCGGAAACTCCACCGGCTGGCCGCCTGAGTTGAGACGCGTATAAAAAATGAAATTACGTAAAACCAATTTCACATAACCGCGGGTCTCTTCATACGGAATATCCTCGATGAACTCCAGCACATCACCGCGGTAACGACTTTTAATCCAACCGCGAATGGCTTTTTCTGAGGCATTGTAGCTAGCGACCGTCATTATAAATTGCTCTTTGTAGCGATCGAGCAATTCGCGCAAATAAGAAGAGCCGAGCTCAATATTGATTTCTGGGATGTACAAATCTTCAGGAGATTCAAAGTGAATTCCGGCAGATTGTTCAGACGATTTCGCAACTGACGGGATCAGTTGCATCAAGCCAAAGGCGTCGGCAGAGGAACGGGCCTCGGGATTAAATGAAGACTCTTGCCGCATGATCGCATAAATCAATTCAGGCGCGACCCCGTGGCGCTTACTGGCCTCGCCGACGAAAGAGGAATGCGGTTGTGGAAAGAGCAGACTCGGATCATCATTGAAAATTTGATTCCGCACCGGAGCGGGAAAGTCACCGAGCTGATTAAAGAGAGATTGGTAGTTTCCGGTGCGGGCGTAGTACTGCAAAAATTCACGCCAGGAATTTTCGTTGGTGAGAGTCCGATCTTTAATTGTTTTTGCGATTTGATCGAGAAAGCGGCGTCCAATCTCGTTTTCACCCACACTGATCAGCCATTCAATATAGAGGGCGTCGTCAGGCTTGGCAAACGCGGCACTGGGTTGCGCATGCGGGACGGCGGCTTCGCCGGCCGGGCGCCTTTCAGGTAAGGTCGGCGGAATTTTTAGACCCAATTCGCGGTAAGAAATGAGACCATAATAGCCGAGGGGATCATTTTGAATGAGCCAATTGAATTCTTGTTTGGACCGTTCGTCGTCTTTCAATGCTAGGGCCGTTTTGCCTAGCCAAAAATGATCACGAAGTTGAGTATAGCTATTATCATCGTTCTTTAAGACATCTTCAAATGCACCCATGGCTTCTTTGAGGTGGCCACCTTTTTTCATATTCCAAGCGCGGTACCATAATGATTTCATGCGCGTCTCGTGATTACCTTGGGGAGTTTTGACTGCTCGATCTAAAAAGGCGACCGCTTGGTCAAAGCGCCCGGCCTCTTCTTCGATTCGTGCGCGCATTAATAGAATGTCCTCAACAGATGCGTACGGCGAAACCTCTTTTTCAAGTTTCTTTAACACCTCGACGGCTTCACTAACACGCGAGTCATTCCAAAGAGTGCGGGCGTATTGAATCGTACCTTCGAGATAACGTCCAACCCAAGTTTTTCGAGTTTTTACTTGGCGAAAAAGATTTTTTGAAAAGAGCATCACATCACGGGCGGCTGAGATGCGCTTTTCGGTGTCGTTTTCTAATTTGTAAACCTGACGAATTCCTTCCAATGCGTGGAGCTTCTCAAGCTCTGGTGCGTCCGCATTGTTTCTGACTTTATTGAAGTAAAGCAAAGCCTGCTCGAAATTTCGGTCTTGGCGAAAATCAAGAGCCACACCGAGATAATCTTTGGCTTCAGGCTGGGGATTGAGGCGCGGCGCGATCAAATAGAGACGATTTTGAAATTCGCTACTGAGCTCGTTCTCCTTGAGTTCTTCGGCGAGGTCATGAGCGCGCGTGAGAAGTTTGAGCTTTTCTCTTTGCAAGCGTTCAAACTTTGCGACGGTTGCGGAGAGCTTCATTTCCCAGTTTTTATCACCAAGCAAAACTGCGCGCTTCAAAGCCACTCGAGTCAGTGACTCTTCAAGCCACGGGTCTTTGTCGTGATTGAGAAAGGCCGTAAAATCCACTGGCGTTTTCGGATCAACAGGGCAAACTTCCATGGCGCGCAATTCAGCGACATGTCGCAAAGGAAACTGCGGCTGCGCGGAAACCGCGAGATAGGCTGAGCAGGCTTTATCGGGCCGATCCTTGCTCCAAAGTTTTCCTTGTTGAAAGCGCACCCACCAGCGGGTGGCATCGCTACTGGTGTCTTTCAAGATTTTTTCTAAGTAAAGATCGATACTGGCGTTCTCTTTAAAGTTTTCTTTTTTGACATCAAGGCCCATGGGCGGCAAGCTGTCTTCGTAAGTGCGAGTTTGTTTGGTCGAAATCGTCGAACACGCACAAACCAAAACAGTCGTGGTTAGAACAGCTAAAAGTTGCGAGCGCATTTATCTATGATAAAAACTCTCAACCGCACTCACAAGGATTACTTTGCAGGTCGAGGTTTGGCGACCGCTAGAATGACTCCAATGATCACAATGAGCGAGGCCACATAGCCTAAGGTCGCAATATGCTCGGGTTGAATCCAGCTCACCTCACAGGCTCCCAATAGCGCCATGATTAGAATAGTGAGCAAAGGATTCATGGTGATAATCACGCTCACTTGGCTTGCCGGAATTTTTTGAATGGCCACAGCCAAGCCGCCGTAGGCAAGAAGGGTATTGAGGCCGAGACCGGCAAGGAGTAGGCCTTGTGAAAAACCGAGGTGCCGGACAATCGTCCAGTTGACCATGGGCGAGAGAACGACGGCCGTGAGTCCATAGATAAAAAGATTCAGCTGTTGCGGATCATAGCCTTTACGCAAAAGAATTTTCTGGAAAGCCGCAAATACCACCCAAGTTCCGGCCGCGAGTAAAATCCAGAGATTTCCGGTCAGATAAGCCGCACGTTGACTGAGAGTCGCATCGAAGCGATCTTTGTAAAACATGGCAAAGCCGAGTCCGCAAAGCAAAAAGCCCAAGAGTTGTTTGTGTGACGGCGTTTCTTTGAAGAAGAAAATACCAACGACGATCAGACCGAGTGATTCAAGTTGAATGAAGATTTGCGCGTTGCTGGGCGAAGTGAGCTCAACGCCCTTCATGTAGCCAACGTAGTTAATCGCAAGGCTTAAGGCGCCAATGATGAGAAACAGCGGCGGCTTTAAAAGAATTTTTAAGTGCGAGGGTTGTCTCAAGCCGACGAAAATCAAAAGAATTGTAAAGGCAAAGACCATTCTGAACCAGACAATGGTCTGCGAGTCGGCAAATTTGAGTGCGACCTTCAGGCCAATGGCTAAAACGCCCCAACAGAGACCAGTGAGGACGGCGGCCCAGATGCCGATTTTTCGATCTTTGAGCGAGCTCACTCGCCTTGCGTTCTCAGACCTTGCAAGCGGGCAATGCGCACTTCCAAGGGTGGATGTGAAGCGAAAAACCCACCGACATTGGAGATCCGCAAAGCCGCAATTGCAGGTCTGGCTTGTTCAACCGTGGGCAAAGTCGCTTGCAAAGCTTGCAGTGCCGAAATCATCTGACCGCGGCCTGCGAGTTTCGCGCCACCCGCATCCGCACGGTATTCGCGTTGCCGAGAATAATACATGAGCACCATGCTCCCTAAAATCGTTAAAACCAATTGCAGAGCAATGCTGACCGCAAAGCGAATGGCGCCGCGATTGCGCGAATCCAAGCGCTCGGCGATCACGTTGGATAAAATCGAAGTGAGAAACATCACGAAGGCATTGATGACACCGGTTAAAAGCGTCATCGTGACCATATCTCCATTAGCGACGTGCGTGATTTCATGACCCAAAACGCCTTCGAGTTGTTCAGGCGACATACGTTCCAGGATGCCACTTGAAACTGCTACTAACGAATTCCTTTTCGAGGGACCCGTGGCGAAGGCATTGACCTCGGGGCTCTCGTAAATTCCCACATCTGGCATGACCGGGAGTCCAGCTCGCTCCGCTAAACGGTGCACCATATTGACCAGTGCTCGGGCGCGGGGATTGGTGGTGTTGGGGTCAATGATCTGCACACCCGTCATCCAAATCGCCATGCGCTTTGAAATTAACAACGAAACAAAAGCAAAGCCCATGCCCCAAACGAGACAAAATACGGCCAGCGCTCCTAGTTGGCCACTGTTTGGTGCGATATGAAAGCCCAGCGCTCCGAGGATGCTGAAGACGATCATGACCGTCATTGAGATGAGAATATTTGTCAGGAGAAAGAAAAAAATCCGGCGGGCAAATGCCATAATGACTCCTAGAAAAATGAATGAAACCTCTTTCGTCTATAAAGATGTGTATCATGCGACTATTGTCAAATTTAGGAAACTTTTTTGTAGTAGCACTCGCTTTCTTAATTAAAAAAATCGGTGCAGGACATGTCAGTTAGTCCTTGGTGCTGATTTTAGTCGGCGGTGGAAGCATGGTTTTAGCGCATCACTTTCCGATGTCCACTTTTGGTTGAGCCGTCCTCTTCACAAAGCGGGTGTTAACTTATGTAAATTATTGCTTTTAATCGAATACGGGCTGAGGCGGCAAGTCCTACTTTCAAACCAAGACTTGAAAATTACCCAATACTCACCGAATATAGTGAGAAATTGGGGGAGTCATGAAATCTAAAATATTAGGATTGATCTTACTGTTGACCGGCTTAACTGCCTGCAAAGAAGTGCAGGTACCAAATGGGGAAATTCCAAATGAGTACCTTTCAGCGGCGCAGCAATATGTCGGCGCCTACCAAGGCGCGATGGCCCAAAGAATGGGAGTCCTGCAGCTGAGTTTACAAGGCAACAAAGCCATACTCGAATTTACCGACTCAAGCGGCGGTCATGATTTAATTGATCCGCGCTGTCAGTCGCAGATTGGCGATCTTTTAACCGTGCAAGTTAGCGACGCTGGCGGCGGCCAATACAATTTGCAAAAAGCCCGTTTTGCTTTCGCTCCTGGCAATTGCATTTCGATTGAAGCCAAAGACATTGAGCTTGATTTTTCGCCCAAGGGAATAATCTCAATCCATCTTCTCGATCATCAGGAATGGCGCGAGGAGTGTCATATGGAAGGAGGGGGCCCCGGAGTTCCGCCTCGTGAAGTCTGCAATCCCGTCTCTGCCGCTATTTACATCGACGGGCGTTTTCAGCATCTTTAATTGGCTTTCGCCGGCACAAGAGCAGCAGCAATGGCAAAGCTCGGTTTACCATCTTTCAGATCAACTGTGACTTTGCCGCCTTTTTCCAACTGACCAAAGAGAATCTCATCGGCCAAAGGCTTTTTAATGTGCTCATCAATGGTGCGCGCCAAGGGGCGAGCGCCATAGACGGGATCAAAACCTTTTTGCAGAAGCCATTTCTCTAATGCCTCAGTGGTGCTCAGCACAATTTTCTTTTTCAAGAGCTGCTCGCCCAATTCTTTGAGAAACTTGCGCACGACCTGCAAAATAATTTCTTCCGGAAGCGCATCAAAGTGCACGATTGCATCCAGTCGATTGATGAATTCTGGGGTAAAGGTTCGCTTAATTGCGTCGAGATTTTGTAAAGACGCTTTCGGCGGTGTGATGCCTATTCCAGGTTTGGCCGCGTCCGCAGCACCCGCATTGGTGGTCAAAATCAAGACCACATTGCGAAAGTCGGCGACTTTTCCATGTGAATCGGTGAGTGAGCCATTATCCATCACCTGCAATAAAATATTATAAATATCCGGATGCGCTTTTTCGATTTCATCTAATAGTAAAACCGCATAGGGGTTTTTCGTCACCGCTTCAGTGAGCAAGCCGCCTTCTTCATAGCCGACATAGCCAGGAGGGGCGCCGACGAGACGAGACACTGCATGCTTTTCCATGTACTCACTCATATCAAAGCGCAAGAATTTGTTGCCGAGAAAGTGTGCTAGCTGCTTACACACTTCGGTTTTGCCAACGCCCGTTGGCCCCGCAAACAAGTAGGAGCCAATGGGTTTGTTGTCACGACTGAGGCCCGTGCGTGACATTTTAATCGCGGTGCTGACGGCCTCTAGCGCCCGATCCTGGCCAAAGACCACAGATCTTAAATTGTTGTTGAGATCTCGCAATTGCGCTTTATCGGCCACATTCACCGAATGCATCGGCACTTGCGCCATACTGGCCACGACTTTTTCAACATCCGAGGCCTTGATGGTTTTCACAGCGTCATCTTTGGCGAGAATCCGAACTTTCGCGCCGACTTCATCCATGACGTCGATCGCCTTATCAGGAAGATGACGGCTCTGAATATAGCGAGACGACAACTCGGCTGCAGCTTTCAGCGCACCGGTGGTATATTTAACACGGTGATGATCTTCGTAGCGGGATTTCAGCCCTTCAAGAATCGCGATGGTTTCTTCAACTGTTGGCTCACGAACATCGATTTTTTGAAAGCGCCGGCTCAGGGCTCGGTCTTTTTCAAAGTGCTGGCGGTACTCTTTATAAGTTGTTGAGCCAATACAGCTGATCGATCCATTGGCAAGGCCTGGCTTCAGTAGATTCGATGCGTCCATTGAGCCGCCACTGGTCGCACCGGCGCCGATGAGCGTATGAATTTCATCGATAAATAAAATTCCTTTGGGCTCATTTTCAATGGCCTTGATGACAGCCTTGAGGCGTTCTTCAAAGTCTCCGCGAAATTTTGTGCCGGCAAGTAAGGCACCCATATCGAGAGAAAAAATCTTGGCATTCTTCAATTGCTCCGGAATCTCACCCTTCACAATTCTCAGTGCCAAGCCATCAGCAATGGCCGTCTTACCTACTCCCGGTTCACCAATGAGCAAAGGATTGTTTTTCGTGCGCCGCGAGAGAATTTGAATGGCGCGGTCTAAGACATCTTCTCGGCCCACAAGCGGGTCCATTTTGTTTTGCTCGGCCCGCTCATTGAGATTCACGCAAAAAGCCTTGAGCGGGGACTGTTTGGCTTGCTTGGACGCATCCTTGGGCAGGCCATCGACATCTAGGTCGGGCTTTTCAGCAGGTGCGACGGGTTCGGTTTTGCTCACGCCATGTGAGAGATAATTGATGACGTCAAATTGCATAATGCCTTGTTGTTCTAAAAAGAAAACGGCATGTGAGTCTTTCTCATTATAAAGTGCAATTAAAACATTGCCAGTGCTGACGACGTCTTTACCTGAGCTTTGCACTTGAATCACCGCCCTTTGCAGGAGGCGGTGACAGGCCAAGGTAAATTCAGGCTTCCAGCTATCGAGAGCCGTGCTGTCGAGATCTTCGCCGCCTTCAATACGGTGATATTTCACACGCGGGCAGTGCTGATCTAAAAAGCGATCCAGATCATGCTTAAGCTGCTGCACATCGCCGCCACAGGCTTTGATGATTTCAACAACTTCAGGATCTTTCGTCAGAGCAAGGAGGATATGCTCCAGACTGACAAATTCATGGCGCTGTTCCTTCGCGTTTTGAGCGGCGAGGTTGAGATGTTTTTCGAGATTGGCACTAAGCATTCGCTCCTCCTTCCATAGATTCAATCCACAGATTCAATCCACAGATTCAATCCACAGATTCAATCACAAAACCGCATCGCTCACGACTGGGGCGGGTGTTCTCCGCATCAGCCAGCTTCCTTGCGACCGGTCAGACTTTCTCCATCGTACATTTCAGCGGATGCTGATTTTCTTTGGAGTACTGATTCACTTGGTAAACTTTTGTTTCGGCAACTTCATAACTGTAAGTGCCCGCTACACCAGCCCCCTGGGTGTGAACCTCCAGCATGATCCGTGCAGCTTCATCATACTCCTTTTGGAAGAATTTCTGAAGTATGTGAATAACAAAATCCATCGGTGTGAAGTCGTCGTTCAGGAGCAGGACGCGGTACATCGATGGGACTTTGGTCTTTTGCTTGGGCTGGGCGATGGTTTGCGTGCCGGTGGCGTTGAAGGGGGAGTCGTCGTCGTTAGGACTGTCGCCGGGGTCTTCGCCGGTGCTACTGTTAGGTTGGGGCGAAGTGGGTGCGGTTGAAAGACTGAATTCAATTGTCACATTATCAAAATGACAATGAGTCATTGCTGTCCCAATTTGATCCCGACCTCGAAACTCAAAATAAAAACCAGAACTAGGCATCAGGACGGCGCTCCTTAATAATGAGAATATGCCTATGCTTTAAATTAGCCAAGCTCTGACGCGAACTGAATTCTATTAAAATAAATTATATATTCCATCAAATCTCGATTCAGGGTTTTTGGGCGGCACCTCGATTTCAGTCGAGTTACTTCTGAAACTTTATCAAATTGAGGATGACCGTATGATGAAGGATCCAAATTGAAACATGCCAACGTAGGTGGTGACAAGTTTGGGCGCTACAAACATTGGCCAGCTGTCGAAAATTCAGTCAAAGGTTAAATTTACCTCAACTCTCAGGAGTTTATAGTATGGAAAACTTTTAGTCATGGCATTTGATTTGGTCCAGTTTACCAATATGGTACGATGTAAACAACATTGATTGTATTTTGCTGAGACAAGTACTTATTTCAATTTGAGAAAAATCTTATTTTAGGCCAGTTTTCTTTGGCATGCGACTTGAAGCTTGTTGGTCATTGAGCCCTGCTTCACAATTGAAGTGGGAACAGTTAACCAAAATAAGGGGATTGTAATGAAGGCACGCATTAGTACACAAAGTGGTTTCTCACTCATCGAATTAATGGTTGTGGTTGCGATTATCGGTATTTTGGCGACGGTTGCGTTGCCGAATTTTTCTAAGTTTTCAAATAAAGCAAAACAATCCGAAGCCAAGTCTTATCTGGGCGCAGTTTATACTGGCGAAGCCGCGCTTTTTGCTGAATATGGCGGATATGACGACCATGTCGATTCTATAGGCTTCACGGCTGATGCTACGGGTAAATATTCAGGTGGATTCAAGGCGCAAACTACGGCAGCAGCAACTTGTCCTACAGGTATGCTAATTGGCGCTTCTTTGGCTTCAGCAGGTGGTGGTCCTGGTATCACCCAAGCTGCTGCAACTGGAGCTGCAAACTGTTCAACATTCACAGCTGGTGCAGAAGGGAATATTGGAGGCGCAGCCACCGACAAATGGACCATTAATAATACACGGGTTCTCGTGAATACAGCAGTCGGTATCTAAAATTTAATTTATCCAAGCAAAATCCAACTACACCTTGCGGGAATCCTGATAAGATTCCCGTTATGTTAAATGGTTCGCAAATACTAACTTAAATAATTAAGTAACGGAAAAAATTATGAATCGCTCGCTTAAATCGCAAGCTGGATTTTCTCTCATCGAATTAATGGTTGTGGTTGCGATTATCGGTATTTTGGCGACGGTTGCGTTGCCGAATATTTCTAAGTTTTCAAATAAAGCAAGACAATCCGAAGCCAAGTCTTATCTGGGCGCAGTTTATACTGGCGAAGCCGCGCTTTTTGCTGAATATGGTGGATATGACGACCATGTCGATTCTATAGGCTTCACGGCCGATGCTACGGGTAAATATTCAGGTGGATTCAAGACGAAAACTACGGCAGCAGCAACTTGTCCTACAGGTATGCTAATTGGCGGTACTTTGGCTTCAGCAGGTGGTGGTCCTGGTATCACCCAAGCTGCCGCAACTGGAGCTGCAGACTGTTCAACATTCACAGCTGGTGCAGAAGGAAATATTGGAGGAGCGACCACCGATAAATGGACCATTAATAATACTCGAACTCTCGTGAATACAGCAATCGGCATTTAATTTTTAGGGTGATTGAGTCGATCTAAAACCCAGTTGAATCAGATGAATTTGTAATATTCGCTATGATTGAAAATAACAATAAATCCATATTTTTAGTGTTACTAATCTCTTGTTTAGGCGTCATTTTGTTGGCGCCGAATATAAAAGTAGATTTTAATTCCAATGTCGAAAATTTTTTGATGCCTCCTGACCAGATCTCTGGATTTACTCTTGGTTATAACGAAAATATCACGGATGCGCTCTGGATTCGAGTCATTCAGGATTTTGATCACTGTGAAAAAGGTAAATATATTGAAGGAGCCCTGCCTGATTGGCGGGAGATTGTTGTAGGGACCGCAAAAAAAAGCCAATCGACGTGCTCAAAGAGTTGGGTGTTTCATATGTTAAACGCCATTTCGGAAATAACTCCGAAGTTTCGACCTGCATATGCTCAGGGAGCAACAACATTAAGCGTTTTAGTTGATGATCGCGAAGGTGCGACGGTTCTGTTTGATAAGGGAGTAAAGGTATTTCCAGAAGACGGAGAAATTGCCTATCGTGCGGCCTACCATTATTTATTTATGGAGCAGCTTCCTGAGAGAGCAGCAGAATTACTTATACGATCCGGGAATCACGGGGCGCCTAGATGGGTGTTTCTATTGGCCAGTCGCCTTTTTGAAAAAAAAGGTAGAGCAATTTTTGCAAGAAGTATTTTGGAAGACGCGCTTAAAGCTGATCCCAACAGCAAATTTGCTGATCAATTGAAAAAGCGGCTTGAGGAAGTAAATTCCATTTTATCCCAGGACACACGACCCCAAGAAAAAAATGAATAGAGGTTTTGTGTAATCCGAATAGGATACATAAAACCTAATGGGCAAATTGTGTGAATATCGGAAAAAGGTTTTAAAAAAATTTTAGGCCTGTTAATTAGATTAAGTTCCGTAGGCCCCTACCTGGCCTTTTTTAGCTTGACGATAGGTTAATAGTGACCACAATAATTGTGGAACTCGACAAAATGGGCCACAATGCAAACCACACAAGACTACTACGAAATCCTTGGCGTAGCGCGCAGCGCTGATCAAGACACCATCAAAAAAGCCTATCGCAAGCTGGCGATGCAGTTTCACCCAGACAAAAATCCAGGTGATAAAGAGGCCGAAGAAAAATTCAAACAAGCGGCTGCCGCCTATGAAGTCTTGGGCGACAGTGAAAAACGCGCCCGCTATGACCGCTTTGGCCATCAGGCCTACACCAGCCAAGGCCAGGGTGGTCGCGGCTTTCAAGATGTCGATGATATTTTCTCAAGTTTTTCCGATATCGTCGGCGATTTTTTCGGAGGCGGAGGCGGAGGTGGCCGGCAGCGTCAGCGTCGCAGCAATGGTCCTGCGCGCGGATCAGATTTACGCTACCTTTGTGAAATTCAGCTCAAAGATGTGATCCACGGTTCTGAAAAAAACCTCGAGTTCGATACCGATGAGAGTTGTGCCACTTGTACGGGCACAGGGGCCGAGAAAGGTTCGCAAGCTGAAACTTGTCCGAGTTGCGGCGGTGCTGGTCAAGTCGTCACCTCGCAAGGTTTCTTTTCGCTCGCCACGACTTGTCCGACTTGCCAAGGCAATGGCCGTATTATTCGCAATCCTTGCAAAGCTTGCCACGGTAAAGGCCGCACTAAGGTAAAAAGAAAGATTAGCGTCAACATTCCGGCCGGAGTCGATAGCGGCACACAGCTTCGTGTCGGCAACGAAGGCGAAGGCGGTCATCGCGGCGGCCCTCCCGGTGATTTATTTGTCGAAATTCGCGTCAAAGACGATGAGCGCTGGGAGCGCCATGGTCTTGATCTTCTCACTCGCGTACCGGTCTCCTATACTCAAGCTCTCTTAGGAGCTGAAGTTGAAGTCGAAACTTTCGACGGCAAAGAAAAAATCACCGTGCCGCCCGGGACTGGTTTCGGTGACCGCGTTCGCGTCGATAAAAAAGGCGTGCCTTCACTCCGCGGCGGCCAACGTGGTTCGATTTTCTTTGAAGTCGTCGTGGAATTTCCGAAGAAGCTCAAAAAGGAAGAAGAGAAGCTCCTGCGTGAAATTGCCAAAGCCCGCGGCGAAGAGGTTCTGGAAAGCAAAAAAGGACTATTTCGCTAAAATCACCATGATCATGGTTGAATCGTCCCTAAAGATAGCCGATCTAGGGGTTTTTAGCTAAAATAACCATGATTATGGTTATTTTCTTTAGTATTACCCCTTTAGGAGTGTTATATTTAGATAATATCACTCCGATCATGGGTATTTTTTATGAATCCAGCTGAAATTGAGAAAATCGCCATTCAACTCGGTCAAGCGATCCGTGGACAAAGAAAACGACTGGCTCTTTCGCAAGAAGAGGTGGCGGATTTGTCCGGTGTTAGTATTAACTTCATACGCCAGATTGAATCCGGAAAAGCGACAGCGCAGTTCGGAAAAGTTCTTTGCGTCATGGTCGCAATTGGCTTGCAGTTCAATCTTGTGCCAGGAAGTAAACGCCTGGTCATTCAGGTTGAAAAATGAACGCCTCTGAACTCATTTCAAATCCAAAAGATCGGACCGAGCTGGTCATTTATCGCGGTACGATTGAAGCGGGTGTTTTGCGACGAATTGAAAATGGATGCAGCTTTGTTTTTAGCCGGAAGTTTCTGCAGAATTCAAAGTATTCGGACCTCTCTTTTCGAATGCCCAAGAGTGCACGGCCTCTCATTACCTACGGCATCAACCTCCCGCCGTTTTTCGCAGGACTATTGCCCGAGGGACTGCGCCTTAAAGTTTTGCTTAAAAAAATAAAAACCTCAGACGATGATTTATTTAGCCTATTTGCAGCAGCGGGTAGAAACGTCGCTGGCGATGTCTATGCGAAGACAGATATCGATTCATCACTCACGAGACCGGCGCCAAAACTTAACGACGTTGATTTTTTTGAACTCTTTCGGCAGAGTCTGCACGAATTTGAAACTGCATTCGGCAATGAGACTCTGGCGGGGGTGCAAGAAAAAATATCGGCGGCCATGATCAGCTTTCCAATTAATATCGCTAAAGCTAGCAAATCCTACATTTTAAAACTCAATCCAAAAGAGACGCCGTCACTCGTCCAAAATGAACTCATTTGCCTGAATCTTGCGAGGCGCTGCGGGATTGAAATTCCGAAATTTAAAATCATCAAAGACAAGAATAATAATCCGGGCCTTTTAGTTGAAAGATTTGATCGAATTTGGAATGCTGAGAAAAAGACATTTCATTTACTGCATCAAGAAGATGCCTGTCAGTTTTTGCAGCGCTATCCTGCTGACAAATACCAGCTCAGCGTCAATGATATCGTCAACGGCATGCAGGAAATAGCGACGGCGCCAACGGCATCGGTCTTGAAGTTTTTGCGGCTTTATTGCTTTTCCTACCTGATCGGTAATGGTGATATGCATGCAAAAAACATCAGTCTTTATACGCTTTTTGATCGTAAAATGACCGACTTAACACCTGCATATGATCTCGTTTCAACTCACGTCTATGGCGATCAGCAAATGGCCCTCAAGCTCGATGGCAAAAAGGATAATCTGTCCCGAAAACTGATCTGTGATTTTGGCAAAAGGTTTGGTGTCAATGAGAAGGCCACAAGTAAAATGCTGACTCGACTGTGCCAAAAGGTCCGTGAGAATACGACTTTGCTCGATTTCATTCCAGTTGAGGCGCGGCGTCTAGAGCATTTAAAAAAGACCGTGCTCAAGCGGCTCGACGACCTCGAAAAATAAATCAGTATAGCGAATTAATTTGCTCACTACTGAATTCACGATGCAACATTGGGGTTAAAGGTCTTCTACACCTAATTCATCATACGCGCTGTCATGATCTGGATGTAGGGATATGAACTTCATAATCCTACCATCGCGAACGACGCGCGCACGGAACTTCTGCGTTATGCGGGTTGTCGCAATTCGTTTGCCACTCTTGGTGAATTGATTGAGCGGCTCGTAATTGAGGCCACGCTTTCCAGGGCCTTTGGTGCTGGTATTATACACTTGCTGCCAGGTCATCTGACTGATCTTAACGAAACTTGCTCTAACCGCATCGTAATCGACGTCCTCAAGATCGGCGAGCTCATCTCGTAAAGGTTCGAAATTAACGTTTACCTGGACGAACTCGTGTTGCAAGCTCTTTGCGGCGCCTTTTGATGTCTTTGTCGAGCTCATCGAGGTCAGTGTTTTTGAGCTCTGGGTTTTGTGCTTCCCACTCATCAAATTCGTCCAATCGCTTCATCGCTTCAGGAGTGTAGAAGACCGCCTGGCTTTTTGGGATCACGACACTCTCTGTTACTTCAATTTTGTGTTCATCAATCTGCTGCACAGCAACTTGTCGCCCGGCCCATGCCTTACCCAGACTGATCTGACCAGTCGGAGACACGGTGATAACTTTAACTGCACTCTTTCTCATAAGTCGTCCAATTCATTAAACCTTTAAGTCAAAGTGGTTACTACTAATCTCAGCCCTACTGGAGCTTATAATATACTATAAAAAGCAAAAATAAGAAATATCTTAAATTACTAAATTAAGTGATTTGTGGATCTGTGGTCAATTTGGCGGGTAGGCATTTTTCATGTGTTCTGTGCCAGCTGGTCCTGATGCCCCGCATCTGAGATAGTGCGAGCCCAGTCTCATTTTGATAATTTCCGAAATTTTCGAACGATTTCTTAGCTCTCCCTCCTTGACGAACTAGCCCTCGTTACCACATTAACTACGTACATCGATATGCGTCTTTAAGGAGAACAAAATGAGCAAAATTATTGGTATCGACTTAGGAACCACCAATTCCGTTGTTTCGGTTATGGAGGGTGGCGAACCCAAGGTTCTGGTGAATGAAGAAGGTGGTCGTACCACTCCGTCTGTTGTGGCGTTTACAAAAGATGGCGAAAAGCTGGTGGGCCAGATTGCCAAGCGCCAAGCGGTCACAAATCCTGAACATACGATTTACTCGGCCAAGCGTTTCATTGGCCGTC
>JAYVXN010000237.1:0-5861 GCA_043785085.1 Bdellovibrionales bacterium
TCCGCAAACATCGCCAAGCGCAGAAGTCTTTGCTCAGAAGTAAGATCTGGAAGCTGCAACTTTTCAGTGATACTTAAGGCGGTGTCAAAATCCAAGACCATTTCCGCAAGCCATGCTTTTCGAGTTAAAGCATACTGTCGATCCACATCAGTTAGGTGAGGCAAACGAAGCAACTGGTCGACGGTTTCACGCGCTTGCGGAAAGCGATGTAGTTTTTCAGCCAAAATTAATTTGTTCTTAAAATAAGCGACTTTTTCCTCGTTAGACGCGCTCCCAACATCAAAGCGGGCCAACGTCTCCCAGGCCAACTGCAAACCGGCTTCAGGCGCCACTATCCCTGGCCCTCCTGGCCCTGGCCCTGGCCCTCCTGGCCCTGGTACTGTCGCTTGTGCTGCCGACTGAGTCAGCACCGACTTTCGTGCGATCGCCTGATACTCGGAAGATTTATCCGGAAACAACAGCGCGTATTCGTGCGCCCACGTCTCTAAAGAAACATCATCTTTATCCAAGACTAAGGCATCCAGTGATAAATCAGCCGCCTGCTTTTTCACATCCGTTGAGCCGGGAGTTTTCAAAAGTGCCACGTTCTTTAAAAGACCAGCAGCCTTCTTGTACTCACCTTTTTCATAAACGATGTGAGCTTTTTGATATTGAACCTCAAGAGCCTTTTTCTGATCACGGCTCAAAGCCAAATAACGATCATAGGCTGTATCCAACAAAACCGGATCCTTACTTAATTCTGCCACTTCAATTGCGCTTAACAGGGTCGCTTCAAGTGAGGTCTGAGTTTCTTTTTGCTGAGCTCCCGGTGCCTTTAAGACAGCGTCGAGTTTTTCTGAGCCCTCTTTGTACAGAGAAAAGGCCAAAGGATACTGCTGCAACTGATGCGCCACTTGCGCCGTCCAAAGCACCATATCAGTCTCTTGCGGAAACACTTTTCGATACGCCTGATAGACCTCAAGCAATTCCGGAGAGGGATTTTTTTTCTCCATCCGGTTCCAGTCCAGCACAAATTTTCTCAAGCGAGCTTTCAATTCCTGGCATTCGGGCGTGGTGCAAGCTTTAACCTGCATCCATAAAGTGAGACCGGCTTCAAAATCTTTGATCGCTTCGGGCCGTAACCTTTGCTCCATCTCTAATTGCGCAAGGCGAATATCACCTTCCAAACGGGCTTCGGGTTGAGATTGCCGTTCTTGCGTAAAGCGCCAAACTTGGATGGCGGCTGGCACCTGTCCCAGCCGCTCGAGTTCAGTCGCAAAAAACGAGACATTCTGCAAACGAGTCGATTCAGGACTTAAAGTGTAGAGCAAATCCGCATCTTTTTCTTGCATCGAGCGTTTTGACAAAAACGTCGCCAAGTCACGTGAAACTTCTTCTTGAAACTGCCGATCAACCGGCGCTGCCCGATTGCCACCACCATTGCGATTGAGAAATGCCGGAGTTTTTAGAATTGTGACGAGACCATTCGTTGCCGCTTCAAGTTCACCTGTATTGAATTGGCACCAAGCCAAACGGTACGCGGCTAAACCTTTTGACGAAGTTTCTTGATTCGCGAGCACGGCGGAGTAGTGGGCCTTGGCCGAATTAAAATCACGATTTTTAAAATATACTTCGGCCAGCGACAGATGAGCTTCAGCCTGCATCGCTGGGGACGTTTGTTCGGTGAGAATTTGGTTGTAGACAGCAATGGCGTCTTTTTCCTGACCCAATAGTTCATGCAAATGTCCCACTTGAGTCATGACTTTACCAAGAGAAGCCGTCGGAGCCCTACGCATGACTTCACTGTAATAGACTAAAGCCTTTTGCCGATCACTCTTGCCAGCTTCGCAAACCGTGCAACCTGAATTCAGCTCGTTCATAGATTGCAAACGCGCCCGCTCGGCATGCAAATCCGCTAAGCGTAACGTGACTGCGACCTTTGACGAATCCGCGGGAGCTAAATTCAAGTAAACTTGAGTGAGTTTTTCAATTAAAATATCGCGGGTTTTATCATCTATGGATGATTGGGCCTTGGCCGGCGAAGAAGTCAAAACCAGTAAAGCTGCACATAAGGCAAAAACAAAGCGCATGAATCGTGTCACAGTTCCCCACCCCACCCCAAAAAAACCGTTACTTCATGATGACCGCAAACTTCAAGTCACTGAAGCCTGCATGGCTTGACGCCAAAACTACGTTATTGAGCAATTCATATTTCATATGCCGATCCGCTTGGATCGTGAGGACCGCAGGAAACTCTTCACCTGAGTGCTGCTCCTGAAATGTCTTTCGCAATTCAAGCAAAGCCGGCACCAATTGCTCGGCTGCGACTTCTTTATTTTCCAGATATATTTTCTGGTCTTCGATTTTAATCACCGGATTGCGCTCAAGCACTTCACCGCGCGCTTTGGGCAATTCGGTATTTTTATTCAGCAAGAGCAGATCGCCGTTACTGGAGAAATTCATCAGCAGAAAAATCACCAGAATTGAAAACGCATCAATCAAGGCCGTTAGGAGCAAATCGGCCGTAATATTGCGCTTATGTTTTTCATCGGTCGGCACGACGTAGCTTTGCGAACCGATAACACTATGAAACGTGGTTTCTTTTACGACACTATGATTCAGCACAAAAGCCCCTCAATCTTTCATCAGTCCTTAAAGAGGTGAAACACCAAGATCGAACAAGCCCGCACGCTTAAACTGATCCATGACATCGATAATGTCTTCATAAACCGTCGCACCCTGAGGTTGAATCAAGGCCGTCGTCAAAGAAGGCTCCAAGACTTTAACCTGCGCGATCAGTGTGGCCAATGTATCAAGGTTAGGCTTACCGTCTTTATTCGGAATCGAATTTTTTCTTAAGTTAGCCGGTACTTTGGCGCTGTCTTGAAAATCCAAAGCCAAGTCACCGCTGGGATTCATATGAACCCACACCACCGGTTTTTTCGCGGTTTCGCTAGCTGGCTGGCCACCGACGGCTTGTTTCACATTCATTGCGCCCACGTTAAGCCAAACGGCTGTGAGTAACAAAAAACAAATACAAACCGAAAGTAAGTCAATACAGGGAATCAAATTAATTTCAAAATCGAGATGCTTATGGCGCTTGCGCATTGCGCTCCCCCCGCCCCGAAGCCTTCCCGATGGAAGGCTCTGGTTTAAATATTAAGCGTTCAATTCAGCTGACTTCTCATTTATCGTTGCGCGTGCCGGCTTAGCCGACCGCAATGCAACTGGATCATACGAGTAACTCAGCCAGTTGAATACTTTCAGAGCACCCAAGTTGAGATCCTCAGCCAATTGGTTTGATCGATTCTGCAAAATCGCAAACAAAACAAGAGCCGGAATCGCAGTAATCAGACCGTAAGCTGTACAGTTCATCGCTTCAGAAATACCTGAAGACAGTAGTGACGCTTTCTCTGCCGGATTGGCATACGCAACAGCGGCAAATGAGCGAATCATACCAGTGATCGTACCAAGCAAACCGGTGAGGGTTGCGACGTTTCCGAGCATTGATAAAAAGCCGACTCGTTTATCTAAAGAGGCATTTTCCGCAATCAGAACTTCGTCCATCTTGCCTTGAATTTCTTCTTTGCCCCCAAAGTTCATAGCGGCCGTAGCACCGGCAGCAATGGCGCGAGCAAGAGGCTGAGTTTCGCGAACGGCTTGGGCTTTGGTCACCACTCCGTCCATTGCTCCACGGCGAATTGAGTCTTCGAATTGCGCTGCGAACTCAAGTTGATTCGTTTTACGTTTGAAGAACAAAGCGTAAGTTCGCTCAATCACGATTGAGAGAGAAACGACTTGAATTGCCAGAATCGGCCACATCCAAATTCCGCCCTTATCGAATGCGAAAGCAATCTTCGAAAACAGATCCATTGATGACTCCCCTTTTTAAAAAATTCTCAAAACACTTATTAATTTTTTGTCATTTTTAAGTTCGATTTCATCGAACACAAGCCTCGCGACTTGACTTTAGTCTTTGTTCTTTACGAAAGTATTTAGAACGCGTGTCAGCGTGTCAATGGAGTTTTGACGAAATCATGACTTTCGCAGTTTATCGACCAACACAACGCGAAAGCTTTATTTCTTGAATTAAAAAATCTAATTAATGAGGGTGACTTTTCGCCATGACGAATGGAAATATAAAGCACACTTTTGAAATAATGCTCAAAAAATGCGCAGCTATTAATTAAATTTTATTTAGACCAACTTAAAAGTAGAAAATCACGCCAGCCCGAAGCGGACTATCACCAATGGTGCGAAAACGCACACCGCTGGAAAGCGAAGTGATTCCCGCCCCGGCTTCAAAGCTAAAACCAAGATTGTCTAAGCCTGTCAAAAAGAATTCAGCACCACCGACTCCGGAGAGCTCAAAGCCAGATTGACTCGTTCCATTATTCTCTTGGCTGACAATTCCCGCACCGGCGCCCATATAGAAATTCAAATTATCTTCAGAAAAAATAATGCGGTAAACCTTCACTTGAAAGCCAAACTTTGACGCCCCTTGCTGAGTATCGACACCCAGAGCCGCAGATAAGCCCAAATCATTAATCGGATAATATTGAACGGCGAGACTCGGTAAGTCTGTGCTGAATTGATTTTTATAGCCGATTCCGAGACGATTGGTTAATTCTTTAGCAGAGGCTCGCGGCGCCGCCAGTAGAAGCGCTCCAGCGATGAATCCGAAAGCAATGAGATTTCTGAAACTTTTCTGCTGCCCGATCATGATACCCCCGATGAAATTCAATTAACGCCTGATTCATCATAGTTTTTCAACAGATAAATTTCTTGATTTTCGGGGTCGGAACGCGGTACTTCGATAGATTCAGTTTCGTAATTTGAAAACTTGCCTGTTCTTTAAGCAGATTCAGGAGAGCGTTTTGGTTACGCGATTGCGGCGAATGTCCCAACATTGGCTGGTACTATGGGGGCGTGTAGCTCAGCTGGGAGAGCGGAAGCATGGCATGTTTCAGGTCGCAGGTTCAATCCCTGTCACGTCCACCAATCTTGTCAGCAGACGCACTGCTGACCCCAAGACTGCCATTGGCAGTCTTGGGCGGCGATTGCGAGCGATCAGGAAACACAATTACGTTAGAATTTTTTGGGTTCAAGGCAGAAGCCGATTGGCTTTTTCCTTGAGCCCTTTTGTCGTTTTGGCCGCTGCCATTGTTCATCGGCGGAATAACGCCGAGCTTATCTCCGTACATAATTAGTCCATCGAAGAGTGCCGAAATGAGCCTTTTCTTCTGCGAGCCTGTACTTTTAGCCCAAAGCGTATAATCGTGACGTCAACACGTCACGTTTACTTACACAAACGGCAAAAACAAAAAAAATAGGCCAAAGTAAACCGCAATACGTTGAGCCAGCTCTTTATCGCGTACGGAATCAAATAACTCCTCATCGTTAAATCCCCCATAAGCGGAACTAAAAGCAATCGTCATGATTTTAATGAGCATCACTTCATCCCTGTTATTTAAAATGGGCTCTCACGTAATCGCTGAATCGTGACTCGCCACATACATCATTTTAAAAAATTTTCTCGGTCGCTTCGCTCCTGAAGGGCTGGCTTGCCTGACAGTCTACCAGGCCAGCCCTTGCAGGAGCTTCGCGTGCTTAAGACACGGACAAAGGGAAAAAGGTTAAAAGAGAAAAGGGCACTCAAGGGGCCGTCCTCGCGAGGCGGAACCCATAAGCGCCGCGGCGGTGCGAAGGACCGCTGTCGGAGCGCCACGCCGTATGCAAACCCTCCGCAACGTTCCTCCAGCTGCCGCCACGTACAACACGAGCGGAACCCTTATTTCCGGCATTGAAAGGGTCAATTCCACCTGGCAAGGTTTGCCCATAGGCATCCGCTGTCCATTCCCAAACGTTACCATGCAGATCAT
>JAYVXN010000238.1:0-1710 GCA_043785085.1 Bdellovibrionales bacterium
TCTAGACCATCCGATTTTCAACTTCATCGTCGTCGACGGTCAGCAATTTGTTTTTGGGGGCATTGCCAGCCCGCTGCTTGACACCGCTGAGCTGCAGAAAGGCGAGCATGTCGTCGGGCCGGGGTTGATCTATGCCCGGGCTTCTTCTGTAGGCCCAGGCGAGGGCGCTGGGCGGATGCTGTCGTTTACACGCGTGGATGAGAAACAAGCGGACGGCAGTGTGGTGAAGAAGTCAAGCCCTAGCGCGGCCTTGTTGCGCCTGGTTAGTTCCTACATCTGGCATTTTTATCGCATCGGGACGCAGCGTCCAGCGTTCAAATGCGCAAGCGACACTGCCGGGGTGATTTGCGCCTTTTGTGCTGATTTACCTGCTGTCGGAAATTTCCCGCTTCCTGCTGCAGAACACCGACCTTGCGTCCTCGGGGCTTCGAGTCTTCGGCCATACCGCGCTGATCGTGTTCTTCACTCTCAAAAGGAATCAAAGCCTGGTTTTGATGGCTTTCTGGTTCGGCTCGGCGGCAATCGCCAACGCCGCCGCACTGCTGGCGTTTGCGGCGGCGGGGAGTCTCAGTCCTTCGGCTCAGGGCATTTGCTACCTGTACGAGGCCGCGATGATGATTTCGTGCATGCGGACGTTTTATTTTGGCCACTCATCTGTCAGGAGGCGGGGCTACAGGGGCCATGGATCAGGTCGTTGAACTGCTTCCACTCAGAGTAAAAAAATTAAGGTGCCGCAATGACTATAAGGTACGTCACTCGTACCCTTGAACAGCTCTCAAACCAGGTCATCTTCATATCGATCGACATGGGACATACGGCTATCCAACGCTCCACTTATGCAGATCACGCAAGCGCAGTACGAGGAAATAGGGCAGTTCCTTCCGCGTCAGCGTGGCAATGTCAGCATGACCAACCCGCAACCGCTCAATGCGATTTCGTGTTTGGATGAGCACGGCTTCACAAGTGGCGTGGCTTGCCCCCGCATGTGGGCAATCAGCACACCATCTAGACCAGAAAATCAGTCTGACGCGCCAAGCTGATTTCCCTGCGTGACCTAAATCGCTGGCTTGGACATGCTCACTTTGACGGTCCATCTATTCGCATTCGTTTGCGCTCTAAACCCAATCAATCACAGCGTCAACAGTTGCACGGCGCGCCGAGCCTGAACTGGCCCGCAGGCTTCTTATCTGCTGTTTGAGAGGCAGCAGGCCAAAAACCCCTGGGATTTTCGCAAACAAAATCGTCCGTATATTTGGCCTTTTTTTTCATGGCGGCCATCTTGGCCGCCATCCCGGAGATTTCCAGACATCCCGTATTTGACTTTTTCTAGGCTTGCTACGCTTCCCCGAAATCATTTAGCCTGGACAACGACTGGACATTCGTCGCCCTGCCCTTCCTCGAAATCTTTCGATTTCAAAGTTTTGCGTCATCGAAATTTGGCCTCCCCTGTCGGCGCGCCGGATAGAGCGCGTCCGGCGCGCCAAGTCCTAGATACGCAAAATAATTTAATTGCTCGACCGGAAATCGCTCAGACCGAAGGCGTTTTCCGGTTTTATTTGTCGTTACGAAGGTAGGTCTCTCGCACGCAATGCAGACAAGCTGATGCTCGACCGCCTTGCTCGAAGCGATGGGAGTAGCAAAAGAATAGTACGAATAGCGCTTATTTCAGCACGCTATTCGAAGTCAGAAATCGATCTGCCGCTTGGAAAA
>JAYVXN010000239.1:0-5815 GCA_043785085.1 Bdellovibrionales bacterium
TCTTTATTTTGGCTCCAGTAATGGCGGTTTTTATTGCGTGCAGGTGGGTGATGGAAAAGTCCTCTGGACGATTCCCGTTAAAGCCGAAACTTTGGCGGCACCTACGGTTGAAGGCAATGTCGTTTATTTTGAAAGCGGCGCGGATATTGTCTATGCGTTGGATGCCGCTTCAGGAAAACAACTTTGGTACTACAACCGTCAAATCACGACCAACTTTGCGATTCGTGCCACGACTCGCCCAGTGATCAGCGGTGATGCGATCCTCGTTGGTTTCAGCGATGGCTTTTTAGTGTCTTTAAAAAAATCCGATGGCACGCTTCTTTGGGAGCATAAATTAGGCCGAGCTCCGCGTTTTAAAGACATTGATACCACTCCCGTCGTCGATAATGCCAGTATTTTTGTCGCCAGCTTTGACGGAACACTTTTTTCTCTCAAAAAAGAAACCGGAGAAGTGAACTGGCAATTTGATGAGGGCGGCTATGTGCCCGTCACCTTAGCAGGGGATCAGCTTTATTTTTCAACGATTTCAGGTCACGTGATTGCGCTGGATAAAAATACCGGTAAACAGCATTGGGTTTATCACTTAAAGCGCGGCATTGCCACTCAGCCGGCGATGTTTCGCGGCTATCTTGCCTTTGGCGAGAGTGAAGGTGCGCTCACAGTGGTCGATTCGGCCAATGGCGAAGTTATCGGCCAGTACTTTCCCGGACGTGGCTTAGTCGCAGCTCCGCTCGTGGATGAGAATTCAGGAAATATTTATTTTATGTCCAATAATGCCAATCTTTACTCAATGAAGATGGGTTTTAAGCGAGAATCAGCCCGTCTGCCTTGGCAAAACGATTAGGGGCGGATTCAGATGATGATGCGCTCACTGCTCATTTTTTCATTCATCTTCACACTGAGTGCCTGTGCCACGGGTCCGTGTCGCTTTATGAAGCCCACTGAAAATACCCCGCATCCAACAGGGGCGAGCATGAATAAGGATAACGCTGAAAAGCCTGCCAGGAAGAAATCCGAAAGACAGAAATCTTCTTCCGGATTGGATTCGGCAAAAGCCTCTGGTAATACTTCTGGCAACACTTCTGAGTCTGCGGAGGCGACTGCCGTGAAAGCCATCCCAAAGAGCGACGATGGCAAGGACTTAACAGTCACTGTTTATAAGTACGATGGCAGCCTTCAGTGCGGACTCGGTAAAGCAGTCCCGCTCGAAGAAATGGAAAAAGAACTTGAAGGAATTCCGGTGGTTTCGCGAGTCAATCGCCCTGATGGCCTCATGCACATCCAGGTTTGCGGGCAGCCCACTGGTCAGGTGAATGCTTATGAAATTCCTGAAAATTTTTTAGAGCTCGCCGAAACCAAAGGCTTTAAAAAATGGGCCTTTAAAAGTAAATAATTAACTTAAACCAAGCGCAAAATAGTAATACACCATGAGACGAGCGAGATCCCGTAAGTCACAGAGAGCAAATTCCGCTCGGTCGGCAGTTTACCAAAACTTTTCGTCCATAAAAGTTTAATAAAATAACCTGGTTCATGCGGCTGATCGGGTGGAAGCTTGCGTAAATTCTGCTCCCACGTCGAAAGAATACAGACATCGTGGTTGGTTTTCCAATGCAAGATCATTAATGGAATCAGTGCTAAATGCACGACGAGCAAAGGGTGCCAAGGCGACGCCCAGCCGAAGACGACGAACAGCAAAAGAAATAAATGAATGTAATGCACCACTCGCCACATGCTTGATGATCAAAGAAATCAGTGGTGCCTGTCAATGAGATCAGGTAAATTGGCTGAAGCAAATGAAATACATTATTAGCGGAACCAATCGCCCAAACTCACGTACCCTGCAGGTCAGTCAGATTGTGCAGAAAATCTATCGTGATCTTGGCGAAGAGGTTGAAATTATAGATCTCCGCGAAGTCGGGCTCGAAGAAGTCAGTGGCGCGCACTATAGCTTTGACTCACAACCGGCCAAGCTCAAAGCCCAGGTCGGCAAAATCCTAACCGCCTCCGGGATCATCATCGTCTGTCCAGAGTACAACGGCTCAATGCCTGGAGTACTGAAGTATTTTCTTGATCACTGGAAGTTTCCTGAGTGCTATGAATATCGGCCGATTTGCCTGATTGGCTTGGGCGGACGTTGGGGCGGCTTGCGACCGGTTGAGCATTTGCAGCAGATTCTCGGCTTTCGCAATGCTTTTTTATTTCCGGAGCGGGTTTTTATCACAGATATTTTTAATGGATTGAAAGCAGGCGTGCTGGTCGATGCGCAAATCAATGCGCTTTTGATCAACCAGGCTAAAGGGTTTCAAAAATTTGTCCATGCGCTGCTCTCGCATGGTCTGGATGCCAATTCAGTGATCCAGAGTCGTCGCACTTCACCGTAAACTCTTATACTTTATAGTCTTTGAAAATGAGACTCTCCATCTCAAGATTTAGATCTCATTAAGAAGGCTAAGAAAAAATACCTCAGTAGCGTGGTTTTTTCTGCAAACGATTTACACCTGAATTCAATCACTCATTTAGGTAAAACCAATACACTCATTTTTCAGACACAGGCACTTCATGTGCCAAATATTGGTCATAAGGAGATGGCAATGCTGATTTACGAGGTTTTGAAAAAAGACCATCAAAAACTTCAAAACATCATGGATGAAATCGATGAAACCGCAAACCAGCCGGCAGCGGAACAGGAGAGCGGCCGTAGTAAGCTCTTAGGGACCATGAAGAATATTTTGCTTGCGCATGCTAAGACCGAAGAAGCGATCTTCTATAAAAGTATTATCGATCAACCGGCTACTCATGACCTGACGATGGAGGCTCTCGAAGAACATAAGCAAGCCGAGCGTCTGCTTCTTGAATTGGAGGATTTGGCTCCAGGTGACGAAAGATGGATGAGTAAATTCAAAACTTTGCGTGCTGGAATTGAGCATCATATTGAAGAGGAAGAAAAAGAAATGTTCAAGAAAGCGAAAAAAGTCCTGACTAAGGATGAAGCAGAGGAGATGGGCAGTGAATTTAAAGACCTCAAAGTGGAAGTCATGGAAGAGCTCGGAGTCCATTAATTATTTTCTGCATCTGACTCAAGGTGAAGTCCGGGCATTAAGACGAAACATATTAAAGGATCTCGTAAGAGATATTAAACAGGAGGTAAGAAATGAATTGGGATCAAATCGAAGGCAAATGGCAAGAGTTGAAGGGTGAATTTCGCCAAAAGTGGGCCAAACTCACGGATCAAGATTATGAGCAAATCGGCGGCAAAAAGGATGAATTAGTTGGCCGCTTACAAAAGCACTATGGTTATTCCAAAGAAGATGCTGAGCGCGAGCTGGATACTTTCAGTAAAGACCTCAAGCATTAATTTTCAAGGGGGTGCCTCTTGACGATTCCGAGCCATGATTCGGTGAGACGCTTTCGGGAGTCTCACCCGTGGATAGATCATAAGGTAAATGAGATTGCGCGGCGGCTTGCGGCTTTGCACGAATACAATATGGACCAGGCGATTTTTATTGCCGCTGATATCGTTCAATGCCGCTACAAAGATCAGCTGAGCCTACTTCTGAAAAAAGGTCGATGAGTGGATTGCTCGTTCAATTCATGATGATCACGGTCTCGTCCTTCGCGCGATGTTGACCTCGTGAAGGACGAGTTTTTTAAGGAGAAGATGATGAAACCATTTTTGCCACTGTGCCTAGTGTTAGTGACGACAAGCGCTTGTATTGATCAGGGGCGCGGCACTGGCAGACCCCAGATCGAGGATCGAAAGTTAAGTGCGCAAACCGCGAAAAATATGCCAGTTTCAACCGTAGAGGCTGTCAATCTTGCGCGGTTTCCTTATTCGCAAAAAAGTCAGTTCAAATCAGAAATGGGCCAGCATCTGCATTCAGTCGATCACCGTATCGGTGAAATTGAATCGCGCCTGCCGCAGATTCAAAAGTCGGCCACTTCGAAAAAGTCGATTAATGCATTAGAAGCCAAAAGAATGAAGGCCCACAGTCAATTAAAAGGCGTCGATCATGTCCCGGCGCAGTCCTGGGAGAAATATAAGACAGACTTTCGCGACGCGGTCGCCGATCTCGAGAGATCTGTCAATCAAACAAGCACGGCGGTAAAATAAGCGGCCTTCCGGTGTGAAAAAGTTGACTGTCGATGGCTGAGCTAACGATGATCGACACATGGGCAATCGATTAGATCGGATCGCACTCATTTTCGCTGGTTTTTTTCCATTGTTCGCAACGTGGATCTATTACTACGCCCTTGCGGATCCGACACAGGTCCAAATTCTCTATTCAAGCTGTAAAGTGGTGCAATTTTCATTTCCGTTTATTTGGATTTACGGTGTCCGTCGCAAAAGTTTACGCCAAGGTCTGCAATTCACCTTACCGCGCGCGAAAGATTTCTTCTATGGTGGGCTCAGTGGCTTAGTGATGGGAGCTTTGGTCTTAGGTAGTTATTTTTTCTTTTTTAAGCATCAGTCTTGGATCGAGACCACTCCAGGCCGGCTTCAGGACAAACTCAATACATTGGGTTTTGGCACCCTTGATAAATTCGTTTTACTGGCCAGCTTTATTTCTTTATTTCATTCATTTTTAGAAGAGTATTACTGGCGCTGGTTTTTGTTTCGTGAGATCGGCAATGTGATGTCGCGAAAATCCGCGATCCTGCTCTCAAGCCTCGCCTTTACCTTGCATCATGTATTGATTGTCCATGCCTACGTGCCGCTATCGATTTTATGGAGTGGGACGATTTTGTTTTCGATTCCAGTTTTTCTGGCTGGCTGCATTTGGGCCGCCCAATACGCCAGAAACTGGAGTCTGAGTGAAGTTTGGATCAGTCACGTCCTGGTTGACGCGGCTCTCATGTGGATGGCGCTTGATCTTGTATGGGGAAAATCTCTGGCGCACTCGTTCAGGTGATTGACAGAGCACCGCCGGATTGGTTTAGAATTTTTAAATGAAAATTAATATTTTTTTAGCTTTGGCATTGTCAATTGTCGCCCGCCACTCGCTTGCTCAAGAACCCAACAAAGAAGCCTTACAAGTTCCAACTGGTGCATTTATTGAGACTATCGCCGGCCATGCAACTGTTCCGGCACAAATCGGCGGAGAGGCAAAAGAGCTCAGTGAAGGCGACCTCGTGCCTGACGGGACGACACTTCACACTTCTGCGGGTGAAGTGGTACGGGTCGGTTATAGCAACGGTACTCAAGTCACGCTTGGCGGTGACACTGAAGCTCGCATGGACGAAGAGTCAGGAGTTCCACTCTGGGATCTAGTAAAGGGAATATTTGCCGCAAAGGTTGAAAAAAAGGTGCCAGCGTCAGAAGATCATCGATTTTTAGTGAAAACCAAGACGGCGGTTGCTGGTGTGCGGGGCACACAGTTTTACGTCGAGCAGAATGACGCCTCTGAAAGCAGTATACACACGATGGAAGGTGTCGTTGAAGTCGCTAAGGACCGCTCTGAGCTTAAAAAAGGTACGGGTGAAAAGGTCGCCATGAATATGCAAGTCAAAGCGGTACGCTCGGGAATTTCAAAGCCAGAGACTTTTGATCGCCAGGCCTTTATGGCCGAACTTCGCACGCGGCATCCGTTTTTGAGTAAAGTTCTCAAAAAACCTGCACGTTCATGGCAAGTGGTGAGTGAGCAACGACGCCAGCGCCTTGAACGTGCAGAGCGAAAGCAAAACCGCAGTGATCGGACTGAAAACCGCCGCGACAGAAAAGAGCGGCGCCGGGGCCATCACTGATTTAATTTAGGTAGTCAGGCGTTGACGGACATCTGAAAACGCACGGGAGAATCGGGCAGGCATAAATTGCGCG
>JAYVXN010000240.1:0-5800 GCA_043785085.1 Bdellovibrionales bacterium
CTGATAAACAATTTAAGTGTACTTGACTCAGAAGGAAAAGCAGCTTAATTATAACTCGAGCCTTCGATCAACTCTAACGGTCGCTGGGACAAGTCCAAATCTCGAGTTGTCTTAAAAACACTTGATATCGATAAATTTTGCGATTTGAATTTCAAGCGATTTTGTTATCAAACTGATTATGCTCATTTTCTTGAACAACAACGCAAGCGAATTGTTCACACTCTTTCTTAACGCAAGGGTTGTTGACCGCCAGTACTTGCCTTTAGTTTGAAAAAAATTGATCCCGATTCACTTTTTGTAAAGTCCGAATGTCCCAATATTGATTGGCAGGAAGCTCTTCAGTCCATTGCATAAAGATATTCCTTATACCTAACCTTATGGTTTGCTTAGCAATAGGATGACTGAGCGAGGCAGCGACTCCGCCAGTCCTTAAATTGTCGGATTGATTCTGGAGGTCTGAGATTTCCTGGTTGAGCTGACGCGCCCGTTTAGCCGTCAACTTTTTTAAGCTCAGCTCATCTCGTAACTTATTGGCCTTTTCATCGGCGGCATCTGCTTGGTCATACAAAGATTCACCGGGCTTCACGTGACTTATTTTTGTTTCAACATTTTTTATTGCAGCCTGAGTGTCGATATCGGCATCGAGCCTTCCCATCAGTAGGCGCGTCGCCAATTCGATTTCATCGGTGGTAAGTGCAACTTCAAGCATCTCGGCAAAATTGATTTGACGAAAGGACTCGTGAACCGCAAGACCACACTGGTAAAGGCCATTCATTTTTTCATACAACGGCCTTGAAACCCAGAGCTGATTGTCGGCGTAAGCCGCCAGTGTCTGTTGATCGTCATGCACAAGCCTTGCACTGTCGGATGCAAAATATGGTGCAGCAAGATCCAACTGTTGATAAATATTTTGGGGCAAAGAATGCAGGGGAAACTCCACCTGCATGACCTGCGTTTCACTTAAGAGCCTTTTCACTCTTTCATAGGTCAGTGAATTGCCCAAATATTTGCGAAATTGCTGAGTGGCACAATCAAAAAAGTTGGTGTCGCTCTTGGCAAGATGTCTGACATAGGGGTGATTATAAAAAAACATCTGTAAAACATCGCTATGCTTCACCAACATCGGCGAATTTGAGCGCAGCCAATTTTCCGGCAACAAATCTAAAAAGTGCACTTCGTCTTTTGAGAGAACAACTGACTGGCCGCCACCGCCACAGGTACCGCCATGGTCAGCTGCTCCACGCACCGAGGACACATTTGCAAAGAAAACTGTCATCAGGGCAGCGCCAAATGCAGCTGCCTTCTGAATTATTGATCTACGCCTGTCCATCTGCCCTCCGGCCTTTAAAATATAGTCAGCAAATAATGTGCCAAAAACAGATTTCGTTTGTGGTTACTGGTTTATGCAATATTGAGGACGAGTCTCATCAGTTCGCATCCAGTCAGACAAATTCCTGAGATTACTGACTTTTTGGTCCAATTGATGACCATTTGCTAGGTATTGCTCAGTCGACATAGGATTTAACTGCTCATTTACGATTCGTGTCACCTCCTGATCAAGAGCATTTCCGCAAACTAACCCGTCGTAATAGGGGATGCCGCCTTCAGTCCGCCCTACATATCCACAAAGTGCGATGGTTTGTTCTGCAACACCCAATCTGCGAAGATCCGTCTGGAGATCGGCGCAAAAGACCCCTCCATGAGCATAAGAGTTCTGCCCCAAAACCACAGTGAGTGCGGCAATAACGGTTAAAATTTTTATCATCTTCATAGTCTTTCTCCTGTTATATGCGTTTGTTGGAACGCTGTTTAAGTATCTGGATTTGGTTATATAACGCATCGCATTTGTGCGATAGGTGGAAATAATTAAATATGTAATATACATTTAAGTAAATACTTAATATTTTTTGGAAGGCGTATGGCCTCAATTTACGATTATTTGGATTATCAAGACTACCTCAATGCTTGGATCATTGATCAAGCGAAGGGTGGTCACGGAGTTCGGCGAAAGATGGCGGACCATTTAGCCTGTCAGAGCGCTTTTATTTCGCAAGTGTTGCATAAGACAGCACATCTTTCGGTCGAGCATGGCTATAAGCTCAATACTTTTCTAAACCATACACAAGATGAGGCCGAGTACTTCATGCAGCTGCTGCTTTACCAAAAGTCTGGCTCGAAGGACCTGCAGGCTTATTTCAAGGCTAAAATCGATGCTGTTCAAAAAAACCGTCTGATCTTAAAAAACCGTATACAAGGCGCAAAGACATTGAGCGAATCAGATCAGGCCCGTTACTACAGTGCCTGGTACTATGGTGCCATTCGCCTGTTGGTCAGCATTCCTGGGTTTGAATCACGTGACCAAATTGCAGAACGTCTGCGCCTACCGCCGCGCCAGGTTTCTTTGGCGATTGAGTTTCTGCTGCGAACCAAATTGCTCACCGAAAAGAGCGGCCGACTCGTGCAGGGCGAAATGCATTTACACTTAGAAAATGACTCTCCCCTCATTGCTAGACATCATACAAATTGGCGTTTAAAAGCTCTAGAGGCCGTGACCGCCGAGCAAGATAGTGATTTGCATTACTCCCTTGCTCTAACTTTGTCGCAAAAGGATGTTCTAAAAATTAAATCTAAACTTGTCGAGTTCATCGCGGAGGTGCAAAATCTCGTCAGGCCCTCAGCTGAGGAGGAGCTTTGTGGATTTTGCCTCGACTGGTTCAAAATTTAGGCGATCTGAAGCCGAAAATCAGTATATCTGTGTCTTTTGGAAACTGATCATGTGGGCTTGGAGAAACGGTCAGCAGGCCTGTGAGATTTAACATTTTTTTGCTTCATTAAGCGCAGAATTTATTCGAAAAAATTGGCGATCGCCCAAAGTTCGACAGAAAATTTCCGTCAGCAACCGTTTAATTCTTTTAGGAATTCAAAAAATACACAAAACATATTTATCCGCTACTGTCCTAATGACACTTGATTTAGATAAAATCATCAATTTGAATTTCGGACAATATTAGTCGCAAACTCATTCTGTTTATGGTTATAATCAACAATGATTATTAATTGTTCATAGCACTTCAGAACGCAATGGCTACAATACAGTGGCTAGAAATTCATCAATATGCTCTTTGCCAATCTTATGTCTTCGGGATTCGGGCTCCGCGTTAACCAAAGCATCGCAATGCATTATTAAATCCAAATACATACAAGTTTCTTCCCAATCCTTAGAAAGCAAAGTCTCGTTAGAGCGAGAATAGGTTTCAATAAACGTTTTCAGAAAGCTTTCTGATGAATCTGGAATCGACTTCCTGATATATTTACAAAAATTAGAAATATCATACAGAGGAGATGCCGAGCGGCCAAATTCCCAATCCAGCACTCCTGAAACTTGCCAATTCCCACCTATTTTAGTCATAAGAATATTACTGCCCTTAAAGTCGCAATGAACCAATTGTGTTTGATAAACATACTCACTCAGACTTTTCTTATTGTCTGAAATTTTTTGCCAAATGAGCTGAACCTTCTCCGGTCCAATAATCGCTTCAGCATTTTTTTCAAATAGGCATTGATGTATATGATTAAAGTAGTCAATAGCATCGTAATCGTAGTTTTCCCAGGAGATTGAATGAATTTGAGCCAAGGACTTGGCAAGTGACCGTGCAATGTCATCCATTTCATCTTGGTCAGCCTTTTTCAATAGATCGCTAAGATGATCTCCAGTTAAATAGGATGTAATAATGTACGGATTATCGCCAAGTTCCTTGAATAGGATTTGTGGGACAACTAGGTGCCCGCGGCATTTTTCCAAAATCGCAATTTCACGCTCCGCCTGCTCCAAGGATTTAAAAACTCTTAATACGCTGACTGCCCCAATTGAATTTTGAATTTTATAGTTGGCTTGAGTTTCTCCTCTTTCAAACTTTTCAAGTTTCTCAATTTCATGCTGAGCACATATCTTTGAAAGCAGCTCATCCATTTCAATACTTCCTTTTTGCGTGCATTTTAGTGAACTAAAGCATCTGCCGTTCGCCTAGTCAATTGGCCCAGTACCAAATTGAAAGCTCATTGATGCAGCACGATCAACTCATTGCGCCTTTTAGCTCGGCAGAGAAGTGATTTGAAAATTGTCTCGATGATGTGAGCGTTGCTGATATTTTGCTGGATCAGAAAGCGCACGTATTGACCACAAACTCGAATTTCGTCGAGACTTTTTTCGATTTCCGATGCACCAGATGCCAGTAATTTAGTTATGAAATTTCAAAAACAGAATCTGTTGAGCGATCATCAAAACTCTTATTCGTCGGCCGAAAAAAAGCCGCCAATGCACGCCTCTTATGGAGCGTTTGAAAAAACAGGTGGTCATGATTGCAGAGGACTCGAGCGGGGTGGCCAACTCCCTGCGCTTTTTGGTCACATTAAGCGCAAAAAAAAGCGGGTGAAAACCCGCGTAGAATTGAACATAGAATTTATGATTTTTCAGATTACTTTAGACCTGGGATCACCTCCGTCGTTGAAAAGTCCACTGCTGGGACGTTTGCAATTGGTGCTGACACCTCCTTTTGACTTCGCTCTTGAGCCTCCTTAAGCGCTGTGTTAAGCTGGGAATCGAATTGCGACTTTTCGAGGTCGGCTGTACGTTGCTTTTCAAGTTGTTCTCGACGAACAGCCAAAACTTCTGCGTGAACGCTCCCATGGGAACATTTGGCAATGGAGCTGATGGAGCGGTAGCTCATGCCCGCTTTGAGCAGACTTCTTATAAGAGCCGAGTCGCGAAGTTTCTTGCGTCCCAGGATTTTTCCTTTGGCCCGAGCGTTTGCAAGACCATTTTTAACGCGCTCAGCTATAAGATCGCGTTCAAGTTGCGAAATAGCTGCAAGTATTGAGAAAATTGCGATTCCGACAGGTGTTCCAGTGTCAATTTTTTCGGTCAGAGACACGAAATTTACACCATGCGTCTTAAAGGTACTTAGGGCATTTAGCAGATGCGTTGTCGACCTTGCGAACCGACTGAAACTGTAGCAGACTACTTGACTCACCTGGCCATCAACAACGGCCTTCATGAGTCGATCTAGTGCCGGTCGAGATGCCTTTGTGCCGCTAATACCTTCGTCCATGAAAATCTCGTAGTCTTTGATTTGCTGGTACTCGAAATACTGTTTTAAGACTCGGATCTGCGATTCCAGGCCGGTGGTTTGCAAATTTGTGGAAACGCGAGCATATGCTGCGATTGTTTTATTCATTATTTCCTCGTAAAATCAGTGCTTTAACTGACTCTGTGGGTCATCTAAAGCACGCCAAATGAGTGTGACTTGAGAGGGCAGAGTAATGAGACGCCATGCGATTTCAGGTTTTGAAATCGCTTAGGCTTAGAGACATAAAGCGCCAATTGAATCAGTATCTTTGATGCGGACTTTGCCTAACCCTTTAGTCCAGAAGCGCCGCTTGCTTTCTCAATGCGATAAAGTTGGAACACCAATTTCTTTTAAACTATTTAAATTTAGTTTGACCGCTGAGCGACTGGGTGCCTCGTCAATAAATTCTCCTTTTCGAGCAGAGTGCGAAGTCATTTTTCGTGTCTTAGATTTCGGTTGGATTTATGGGGTTTGATGGGGCTTTAGTTCTGGTAGGAGTGCATGCGGTATAATTTATTGGCCGCATGCACTTTTGTAAGGATGACGATGGGTCTTTAGATTCGTTGCACGTTATTCTACTTGATTCGACTTGACTGTCATTTTGGTGCCGCCTTCCTTTGGTTTTTTTGGTGGCTTCATGAGCTGGCGATTCCACCAGGCATAGGACATCTGGT
>JAYVXN010000241.1:0-1693 GCA_043785085.1 Bdellovibrionales bacterium
TTAGCAAAACTTCATGGTTTTCTTTTCACTCAAGAAGTTTTCAGCACATCTTGAGCTGAGCATTGCCTAAGGCAGCTTCTTTCGCATCTGATAACTCTCGTGAATCTTTGTGAATCTTTGTGAATGGAGGCTTCGCCGTGATCAATAAATTCAGCTTCACATTTCCGCTGTTCTTCATCGCGACACTCGCGACACTCGCGACACTCGCGACGATAAAGACGTGGGCCACTGAACCGGACAACTGCTTTCGCCTTGAAGTTTCGCAAGGGCCTTATGCGACGGCCGACGCGCTGAAACCCTTCACGCAAACTTGGTGCTATCGCTCGCTCGATTATCCTCAAGGAGCCACGTTTATTTTTAACGGCGACGGCGATAAAATTAGGCCTGAGCTTTCAGCCGTGCTGGGAGCCGACGGAATCCTCACCCATGCCTCACTGCTCAAAGGCGAAATCACCGTGCATCGGGTTCCAGGCGATTATTTCAATCCGCTCCAAGTGCCACTGAAAGAACCGACACAATTGCAGCCAGAGATGAAGGTATTCAGCCAAACAAAATTAGATTCAGCGAAAGAAGTTTTAAAGATTCTTCTTGATACATCAGCCGACCTGCCCGAAACCACAATTCAAGAAGGCATCTTTCAAAGTTCCGTCACGACCGCGGCCCTTCCTTGGCGTGGCTATTGGTGGCCTTACCACAACCAGCCGCTTTCAGGTTTTGGCAATTCACCTTTGGCTAAATATGATCGCTATGGGCAAGGGCAAACCGGGCAAAATCCGGGTGCTGCCAATTGGGAAAACACCAATCATCGCTATAAAGGTATTAATTGGGAAGGACACTGTAACGGCTGGGCGGCCAGTGCGATCATTCGGCCTGAGCCAAGTGCCTCGAAATTTGATTCGCGCAGCGGGGTGACTTTTTCGGTCGTCGACCAAAAAGGAATTTTAGCCGAAAAAGATTACTGCGTGAACACTGCCTTTTATGGACGCCGTTATCCCGGCGGTCCAATCCAGGACATCTATCCAGACTATTTTCACAAAGTGCTGACTTATTACATTGGCCAGCTTGGTAAACCAGTTGCTTATGATCATGAGGCCGGAGTCCCCGTCGACAATCACATCCTGTCTGGCTACTATATGACAATTAAAAAAATCGCGACCAATACCTATCAGGTTGATGCGAATTTAAATTCGCATCAGTATGACTCTGAGTTTATCAACACGCCCGGAGTCGCTAAAACCTACGTGCGCACTTATCGTTACGTTTTGAGAACAGATGATAGAGGCAAAGTTTTGAGTGGTTACTGGCTCTCGGACAATCCGGATTTTCTCTGGGTGCCACTCGGCCCGCAGGACTGTCCATACAATAACCAAAATATGACAGAAACTCTGACCGAACAAATTCTCGCGCTGCCGAACGCGAACTAGCCCTCCGTCGAGGTGTCAAAAACACCTCGCAATCTCAATCATCTAGCTGCAAAAGCCGATAAGTCGAGAGATGGCAACTCGATGGACGATGCTTTTATTGCTCCTCATTTTACCCGCACTTGGTCTCTGCGGCTCCTATCTCTATCGCCGCTCGGCTCACGAATCCCATCAATTATGGATCTGTCAATCTGCGCAAAACCTCGTGCAAACTCTGCATCAAGAACTCAGTACCTGGCGGAAGTTGCCAGATGATGAGATTCTCAAACACT
>JAYVXN010000242.1:0-17507 GCA_043785085.1 Bdellovibrionales bacterium
TTCGAAGAATTTGAGTTTAAGCCGTTGACCGATGGTCTGGGTTTCCACAAAAAGGCCGAGCCTCCGAAAGTTGATGCGAAGGTTTTGGCAACTGCGACAGGGCAGCCGTCGCCCGGTTTGCCGCAAAAAGAATTTTTGCGTGGCACTCTTCCTGATCACGACTTCGTTGAAGATGAATCGCCGTCCCGTAAAAAAAGTCAGAGCATATCTGAACTGATTGCGGCCCTACCGCCTTCACTAGATTTTCTTGATGAAAAGGCTGAAGCGGCCGCGAAATCCGTGCCCGAGAGTTTTACAAAACCTCAGATTTTTTATCCGTTTGGGCAGCAAGAGACGGCAAAATCAATTCAGTCGACGGCCATTGCAGCAAAAGCGACTGCAACAAAAGCGACTGCAACAAAAGTCACTGTCGCAAAAGATCTGACCTCTCGAACCGATTATACGATCCCGGGCAGTCTGCCCTCGACCCTGAATAAACCAGCGCCACCCGTGGTCCCTGCAAATCCGACTTCCTTTAGTTTGCCGACACCGGGTACGCCCGCCCTTACAATGAAGGGAACGCCCACTCCGCCGGCTGGCCGTTCGGCTTATAAATCCCGGATTGAAGAAAGCCTGGCGCGGGCATTTCCGACAGTCGACTCGCAGCAAGCTCCGGCCGCTGCCCTGCGCTCACCGCAAGCCACAGCTCAAAAAATCGAGCCCATGGCTGAGACAGAACTCGTACCGGTGGCATTTAATTTTGGCGCTGCCTTTTTGGACGCCATGGTCATCACCGGAGTGAGTGCGCTGTTTCTCGTCAGCATTTTGTTAATCACAAAGGTTGATTTAATGAAATTGCTCTCGCACACGCAAACCGATCGCATCACGCAAATTCATTTAGGTATTTTGTATGTAGCAGTCTTGCATCTATATATGCTGACGTCGCGTAGCTTTTTCGGCGCCACTTTAGGTGAATGGGTTTTTGATTTGCAGCTCGGCAGTGAGAGTGAGCAGCAATCCACCTTTTATCCCCTGAAAGTCATGTGGCGAGCCCTTCTCGTGAGCCTAACTGGATTTGTGCTTCTGCCACTGCTATCCATCTTGAGTGGACGTGATTTATCAGGCGTTCTGAGTGGCCTGCCGCGTTTGCAGCGAAAAACCTAATGGGCCGAGTTTATCGCAATTGGTCTGACCTCACCACTGAACTCGCGAGCGTTCGCGGCAGCTCGAAGAAAATCGTTTTCACTAACGGTTGTTTTGATATTCTGCATGTCGGCCATATCCGTTATTTGCAAGAAGCCAGATCGTTGGGCGATTTTCTCGTGCTCGGCCTCAATAGCGATGCCAGCGTCCGGCAGTTAAAGGGGCCAGAGCGGCCTGTGCAAAATGAAGAGGCGCGCTCAGAAATTCTCGCGGCCTTGGCCTGCATTGATTTTGTCACGATCTTTAACGAAGACACGCCTGAAAAACTCATCCAGCAGGTTCGCCCCGACATCTTAGTGAAGGGCGGCGACTGGAAAATCGAGAACATCGTCGGCGGCCACTTTGTGCAGAGTTACGGAGGCGAAGTGCGCTCCTTGCAATTTGCTCCTGGGCATTCGACGACAGCCATCATCGAAAAAATCATGAAGACGACTTGAGATCGGCTCGGGGCGTGGCTTCGACCATGATCAATGTGCCGAAGAGTCCTGGCAGATGCCTCTCCAAACGATGGACCCAATAAGCAAGTTTTTCTCCAAGTGGTGCTAAAAATGGCGCGGCAATAAAACAGGATTTGGTCGAATTGATTTCAAACCCGGCGCCTTCAATAAATTTCACCAAAGAATTAGGTGTATAACAATTGATGTGTTGTTCGCGAAATTTTATCGGCGACAAAAACTTAAGAGTGAATTCAATGATTGGCCAGAGGCTGAGAAAATTAGGGGTGGTCAATAGCAGGCGGCCATTTGGTTTCAGCACTCGGCGCATTTCATTTAGCGATTGCATCGCCTCAAACGGCCGCAGATGTTCAATCACGTCGACTGACGTAACGTAATCAAAACTGGCATCAGCAAAAGGCAATGACTCCGCACTGATTTTTTTAAAAGTGATTTTGTGAAACTGCGGGGCAATGGTTTGCGCACAGAAATCGATCTGAGCTTGCGCGATGTCGACGCCGATGGCTTCAATATTTTTCCGCGATTGGCCGAGCACATAGAGAAACGTGCCGCCACCACATCCGACATCCAGCACATTTGAATTTTCGGCTATTGATCGAGCAATTTCTCGGGATTTGTAAGTGTGCCAGAAGCGTTGCACGGCCGGGCCCTTGAGCATAGCCTGATAATAATACCCTGGCGGAATCTCGTCATAGTCATAGGTGGAGGCGTCGCTGAGATAAATGGGAGGCATGCGGCTTCCTTTAGAAAATCTTATCGTGGCCTTGCCACTGTGCTTTTAGATGATTTACTGTGATCACCGATATTATGCAAACGTTTAAGGAATGACCATGCCCTCACCCAAGCCACTTTGGCTACTACCTTTGATTTCCGTCGCACTGGTGTTCATCGCGACCAACCGTTATGGAGTTGGCCTTTCTGGTGATTCAGCTTGTTATCTTTCAGCTGGAATCAACTTTGCCCATGGTCAGGGTCTGGTGATGTACAATCATTTTCCACTTGTGGCCTATGCGCCGGTGGTCCCGCTCGTACTGGCAGGTTTTGAATCACTGCATGCAGAACCGCTCGAGGCAGCCCGCTATTTAAACCTTATCTGTTTGTGTTTGACTCTTGTGCTCGGCTTGAGATTTGTTTTCACATCCGTGAAAGATTCGCGGCTGCAGAAATTGACGGCATTTTGGCTCATCGTTTCGGTGCCGCTCATTTTTGTGACGCAAAATCTTTGGTCCGAGGCAATGTTTGTCTTGGAAGTGACAGTCGCCTTGCAATTGGCTTCGCGCTTTATCAAACAACCTTCTTGGCAGCATCTTATTTGGCTTAGTTTAGCGACGAGTCTGCTGTGGATGACCCGGTATTCGGGGCTGGGAATTTACTGCGCGTTTTCAGCTATGGTATTTTTCTTTCCTTGGCAGCGCAGCTGGCCGAAAAAAGCCACGCAGACCATTGTTTTTATGAGCCTTGCCGGTGCGGCGAACTTTTTATGGATGATTCGCAATACCCAGGTCACTGGCTTTGCCACGGGTGAGAGAAAATTGCATTTCACGCCGATTTGGGATCATTTCGCTGAATTAAGCTATACGCTGACCACCTGGTACACGCCGTTTCCGCATCAGTGGTTGTTTCCGTTTTTTTCCGGCCTGATTTTTTTCTTTTTGATTGTGCGAGAAATCTGGCGGCGGCGTTTTGATCAGGACATCGAGTGGAGTCGGTATTTGCCGCACTTTTGGTTTGTGCTCGGATTTTCGACGTTCAGTTTGGTTTCGGTCAGCTTTGTGGAAATTGATCCCTTGAACAATCGCCTCGCTGCGCCACTTTACCTCTCGGTTACGTTTATTCTGAGTTATTTTATTAAGCCAGATTTTCTATTAAAAAAAATTGCCTGGCCGGTGATTTTAGTGACGACAATACACCCCACTTTGACTGTGCTCGCACAGGTCAAACGAGCGGTGACGGAGGGGACTTACTTTTATGCGTTTCCGGTGTTTCAAAATTCGCCTCTGAAACCGTGGTTAAATGAGCATCCACTGATGGGTCCAATTTTTTCGAATTCTCCTGAAGCGACCTACTTTTTAACTCGACTCTCCAGCCAAGATAGTCCGCGCAGTGACAGCCGCTACCAACCAGAATGGGATCAGGCTCTCTCTCAGTCGACAAAAATTTATTATGTGTACTTTCAAAATGAACCGCGACCGCAGCGGCTCACTCCGGCCCAGTTTGCTGAAAAATATATGGTCACAACGCTGGTTGAATTTTCGGATGGCGGAGTCTATCAGGTGGCGCTAAAAGCGCACCCCTAATTTGCCAGTGTAAACCATAACCGATGAGCGATCCAATTCGACCGTCATAAATGCTTGCTGCAAATGAAAACCGAGCCCGCCGTAAACATGCAGACCGCTCAAGGTTTCGGTTTCTTGATTCGGGTAGGTGTAGGCGCCACCTTCGGGTGCAGTGAGCCCATTTAGGCCGCCGCCAAAAATTCCGGAAGTTTGCAAAACGCCGCCACCGGTAAAAATCGCCAGATTGCCGATGTTCAATCCACCGGTGAGATCAAGACCGAGTGTCGTGAGACTCAATTGGTTATTGATATTGGTGTTGTTGACGTGAACGGCTGTCGAGAGACTAACCGGAAAGTAAACGCCTTGGTAAAAACCCCAGCGCACACTACCACCATATTGGGAAATATCCGTGCGTTGACTATAAGGCGCAAAGTTTAAAAATAAATCAATATTGTTGTAGACCCCTTTGGCCAATGAGACTTTCGGAAAGGTGACATCCGGCTGCTGCGCTTTGGTATCCACGTTTTGCAGTTCGGACGCTGGAATATTCTCTAAAGCAATCCCTATTTCAAAGCCGGCAAAGCCACCTAAGGGATAGGGGTCAGAAAGCGTCTTATCACTCATGCTAAGACCAAGGATGCGGAGGGTTTGCTGACGATGATCTGAATCTAGTCCTGTCGGCAAGCGAATCGACGCCTCAGCAGATAAACTCAAAAAAATGATCAGGGAAACGGCGAGGATGCGGTTCATGGCCCAATATTCGAGGAAATGGGCCTTGGTGTCGAGTGGATTTCAACCCTTGATCACGATTGCTGGGCTGTGCCGAGAAGCTGCTGCAAGCTCTCAAGAGTCATTCCGGCCGCTTGCCGAAGAGTCGCATCTTTTGCCGATTGAGACATTTGTGTGAGGGTGCCAACAAAAGGATTGAAATAACGGCTCACGGAGCTAGTTGTCGGTTGATTGGGTTGTTGGCCTGGGGGCAGAGCTGTCCCATTCATCAAATAGGTATTTGCTGCGACTTGAATTAAACGTAGTGACTCAAAATTAGTGGTCAAATCGTTCGGCGCTTGAAGTCCCGAGAGCAAGACATTGAAGTACTGCACAGTTGCATAATTTTGTTCTGCCGTTTGTGCTTGGGTATGCGAAGGTGTCGCCGTTTTATCAGAGGCAATAAAATGCACAAGATCTTCAAAGCTTTGCAAGCTTGGAGCAGCCGCAAGTGCAATCACTCCTTGTTCTTTCACATTTTCACGGTGATCGCTCAGCATTTGTCCAACAGTTTTGTGAAATACATCTGCTGAAACTCTTCCGGCTTTAAAATTTTTGATCAACTGCGCAGTTCGAGCCGGATATGCTCCTTTAAGCATATAGTTTTCCCACTCCTGTAGAGTTTTTTGTGCGGGCACAATTGGGGCCGGAGTACTTTGAGCGTTTGGCCCGCTGGTGGGATTAACGACGTTCACATAGACTGCTGGAGAAGAAGGAATTTTGGGCATTTTAAGTGGCGGTTTATCGGCGTTGTTATTTGTCACATCTAAGCCGGCTGCCTTATCTTTCGCGGCATCGGCCTTCTTTTTTTTCTTCTTCTTTTTCTTCTTGGCCGCTTTTGGATCGACGGGTTTCACCGGAGCAACAAGTGGTGGCGCGGTCACGACAGGTATGGGCGCACTCGGGGCAGGTCCAAGGCCCGCGACCTTTGGCGGTGAAGCTTGGATTTTGCGAAAATGGCTCCGCGAGATATTTGCCCGAACTTCATCCTCAGCAATGCCTGAGCCTTTGATGCCCCAAACGACTTTCGCTTTTTCTTCAGTGGGCGATTTCAGCCATTCGAGGCTGAGGCCAAAGAGCAAGCCAATCGCTAAAAAAATCCAAAATCGATTGTTTTCCATAAAAATACCCCAATTCTCTCAATCACCTAAAAGGCATGAATCGGACCAAGTGGTCGCCTGTAAATAACTAGAATTACGAATGAATTTCGGTGACATTTTCAAGCTCAGGTCTGACACCCGTCTAAAATTAAGACGCGGACTTTTAGGGAGAGAAAAACCAGTGTTTTTTCAGAGGTTTATGATTAATCTGAAGCGCATACGATGGGTGACAAAACAGGCGAACTTTTAAAAAAGACAAAAGCTCAAGACTTGCAAGCACTTGCGCGCCTGCTCACGCTCCTTGAGCGCGATGGGCCGTCACTGCTCGGGCAGTTTCCAGAACTCTTGCAACCCACGACCGCGGCCTTTCGCATCGGTATCACCGGGCCTCCTGGAGCCGGTAAATCAACCCTGATTGGCAAATTAATCGCAGCTTTTCGTCAGCAGAAAAAAACTGTGGGGGTGATGGCGGTGGATCCCTCCAGTCCTTTTTCCAAAGGCGCTGTCTTGGGCGATCGCATTCGCTACTCCGAACATTTTGAAGATCCGGGCGTGTTCATTCGTTCACTCGGCTCGCGCGGTAGTGTCGGGGGCTTGAGCGCGTCAGCTTATCTCATGGTGCGAGCATTTGATTTGGCGGCCTTTGATATTTTGCTGCTTGAAACCGTCGGTGTCGGGCAAACCGAGCTCGAGATCATGAACGTTGCTGACACGGTCAGCGTGGTTTTAGTTCCTGAATCAGGTGATTCAATTCAGGGCATGAAGGCCGGCCTTCTAGAAATAGCCGATCTCTTTATCGTCAATAAATTCGATCGCCCTGGTGCTGAGATTTTTCGCCGCGAACTAGAAGCGTCCCTACATTTGGATGTACGGGCCTCTGCGGTGATGGTTCCGGTTTTGCCATTAACTGCTCGTGACGGAACCGGAGTTGCTGAACTGGCAGAAACCTATCTGCGCGAATTTGCGAGCGGATTGTGGCGCCCTTTGCGCCAGGAATCAGGGCGACTGCAAGCTGAGGCGCGGGCCATCTTACGGCACCAAGCCGAGCAGGAAATTGAAAATCGCACCGCTTTGATCCACTCGGCGGCTGACTTCGCCAAATTGTTTCAAAATAAGTAAACCTCTCCTTTCAAGAGGTTAACGCTCTAAATCAACCTAAATCAACCTTTTCGAAAAACTGCCGATAAGCTCTCTGGACTTACGTCCGGGTGGAGCGAAATGAAAATCGGCCGTGTTGCGCCCAATTTAGTTGTCGGGGGTTTGACCCCAGATGAAGACGAGACATCGTCTCCGAGGAGCACATCGCATTTGCAAGTAGTGGCGTCGCAAATGGATACGGGTTCGTCGGGTGGCAATAGCTATTCTGAATCTGAGTATGACGATGACGGTGCGGGGGATGCGGCTTTACTTGCTGAACTTGATGGTGAGTTGAGTGGCAAAACCCCCGAGGTCACAAGCAATCCAGAAGCCGAGCCCATCGAAATGAGTGAGGAAACAGTTGCTGCAGATGACACTGACCTGTCGGCCTTTATTCCTGAAACTTTGGATCAGATGGGCTATTCGGTTGAGGAAGTGGCCGAAATTTCAGAAATTCGACGCCAGCTTCGCGCCAAAAAAGCGCTCGAGCAATATCAACGAGACCAATTAAAAGAGAGGCACAAGGGAAATCGAAAAATGGTTCGCTACCTTGAAACTGTGCGAATTGCACTCCACAGTTACGACCAGGTCAAAGAAGCGGGACAAATGGAAAACGAAAAAGGTCTCGCTTTGAAAGTCCGTCGTTAAGTAATCAGTTGAATAATCAGTTGAATAATCTCTAGAGAGCTTGCTAAGTTTATATGATGGACGCTAAAGATTTTGAAATATCAGAATTTCGTTTAGTGACCTTCGCTAAAGAACGCGCTCAGGTTCTAGCGGATCTCAGCACCCATCCTACGACGGTCTTTGGTCTGACCGATGACAACACCCAATTTCAATTTCTGGTGCGTCGAGTGAAGGACGAATTGATTATAGCCGTGCATCGAAACAAACCTGTTCGAGAGGTGAAAAAAGATGAGAAGATCGCGCTTGTCTTTGGTCTGGGTGATGGGCAGTTTTATTTTAAAACCCAAGTGAGCTTTCTTGGTGCCGGTGAAATTTATTTTCCGTTAGGTGAGGAGCTCTTTCGCCTGCAACGCCGCAATAATTTTCGCGCTCAGGTCAGCGGTTCGAAGCCCGTGACTTTTCAACTGCGCAGCCTTAAAACCGAGATGGTTAACCAAACCATGAAAGCCGCCGATATTAGTGCTGGCGGAATTCGCCTGTTGTGGCCGGCCAAAGAAGCTCAGAAGCTCCAACCTGAAGATCAAGTTTCAGGCCTTCTCAACCTGCCCAATGGCCTTAAAGTCGAAGTCTTTGGAACGGTCAAACATATCTGGTCAAAATTGACGGATGACTTTGCGCTAGTCGGGATTCAGTTTCACAACCTGAGTTCACGAGACGAGCAGACGTTGCTGTTTGTTTGCATGGCGATGCACCGAGATTCGATTCCGCTCGGCAAGATTCAGAAAGTATAGAAACTGGCCCACTTATTTGTCGTTGTCGTGACGAGCTTTGTGGACCCCTCCTGCGTTCGTCGCAAAAAAGCCAACAACAATTCAGTGGACCAGTTTGTGAAACATAAAAAATCTCATTATTTCAACAAAAAGACGCATCGCAGTAAATATCTCTAAAGTTTAGACGCGGCACACCGAATAGTGCATTGACTGCTGAAATGCTGTCGACCGAAGCTTTGCGAGGCTTCGTTCGATCCTTGGCGGGACCCTCAGTTTGGGTGACTCCAAACTGAGACCCGTGCAACCCCCTTTGGCTGAAGTGGGTTGCTTTGTCTGTGGGCTACTCCTCGTACATCTCGTACAGGAGGATTGTCCGATGGGTTTACGAATCGGGACTAATATAGCGTCGATTTCGGCGCAGCGTCTGTTAGGCGCCACGCAAAAGCGGACGGTGCATGCGATGCAAGCGCTCGCCTCAGGTTCGCGTATTGTCGAAGCAGGGGACGATGCTGCTGGCTTTGCCATCAGTGAATCACTGCGTGGGCAAGCGGTGAGTTTAAATTCCGCGAAAATGAATGCAGAGAGTGCCAAGGGACTGATCCAAGTCGCCGAGGGCGGGCTTAACGAACAAAATAATATTGTCATACGCTTGCGTGAATTGGCTGTTCAGGCTGCAAGCGATACGGTGGGCGATGACGAACGCGGGTTTCTCAACACTGAGTTCACGGCTCTGAAAGAGGAGATGAACCGGATTGCCAAAACCACGACCTACGGGCAAAAGCATCTTCTAGAAGGGTCGAATGAGCAGTTTGAGTTTCACCTCGGCACACAAAACAATGAAGAAGACGTGATCAAATACACTCTCGATGCCGATACAACGGCAAGTAATCTCGGCATTGAAAAATTAACCATTGATGATCGCGACGATGCAGCGAAAAACCTCAATGATCTGGATGATGCTTTAATGAAGCTCGCTAAGGTGCGGGCGAATTTTGGTGCCATTCAAAGTCGCTTTGACTTCGCCATTAATAACCTCGACACCCAACATGAAAATATTCTCGCGGCTAGGGGGCGCATCACTGATGCTGACGTCGCACATGAAGTATCGGAGATTTCTCTCGGACAAGTGCAGCAAGCTTTTGGAGTTGCGGTGCTTGCACAGGCGAATCAAATTCCGGAGCGCGCTTTGAAATTACTTTCGTAGAGATGAAATGATACAAGACGCATTACGCTATTGGTTCTTAAGCTAGACCTTTGGCGGGCCATTTAAAAATATTTTTTTTTCTAACTTCCTAGCGTTTCTCACCAGAAGACGCGCTGCATCCAATTCTATCCTAGACCAAAGCCTAAAGTTCCCTGGACCAAGGCCGAGAAGTAGTTTGTGAACACGTTGGAACAATCAAGAGTGAGCATTTCGGCAGTCACTGATAATGCCTCCTTCCTGATGCTGAGCCACTGAAGTGTCGCAGTCACGACACTTCTTTGCTCTCAGGCGTCTCCAACACTAAGTAAATAAATTTTATTAACCAATGCATGGATGAAGCGCATTTCAGGCGAGGAGCACATTCGCCTTCGACGCGCGACCAATGATTCATATGATTGAATCAGATTGTTGGGGGCTACTATGGGCTTGAGAATTAATACGAATATTCCTTCTATTGCGGCACAGAGACAATTGGGCGTGCAGCAAGCGCGTGCCGGTCACGCGATGCAGGCATTATCTTCGGGTAGCCGGATCGTGACAGCGTCAGATGACGCTGCTGGCTTGGCGATCTCTGAAAACATCAAAGGTCAAACTCGCGGTATCGCGATGGCAAGGCAAAACGCCTTCAACGCCATCTCGCTGGTGCAGGTGAGTGAAGGCGGTCTGAACGAGATCAATAACATCCTCATCCGCTTGCGGGAATTGGGCGTGCAAGCCGCCAGCGATACGGTGGGTGATACAGAACGAGACTTCCTGAACACAGAAGCGAAGCAGTTGGTGCAAGAATCCGACCGGATTGCTAAGACCACTCGATTCGGTAATAAAAAACTTCTCGATGGCTCAGGTGAAGAACTTGAATTCCACGTCGGTCCATTCGGCGATGAAGACAACGTCATTCGCTACAGCTTAAGTGCTGATGCAACGACCAATGCCCTCGGGTTTTCTGGTGTTGATATCGGTGACAAAAAAGGTGCGCGCGATACACTGGGTCAGGTGGATGAAGCGTTGATTAAACTCGGCAAAATGCGCGCTGACTTCGGTGCGGTACAAAGCCGATTGAATATCACGACTTCGAACTTAGATATTCAATTTGAAAACTTATCCGCAGCTGGATCACGAATTCGTGACACAGACGTCGCTAAAGAAAGTTCTGAAATTGCTTCGGCCAATATTCTCCAGCAGGCATCTATTGCCGTGTTGGCACAGGCGAACCAGTTTCCGAATTCAGCATTACGACTGTTGAGCAATATATAATTCTCTCGATTTGGATTCTCACGCCGTTTCGCGGGATGCGAAACGGTGAGCCCCTCAAGAGGGGTGAGTTGAAGCCAAGCGCAGGACGCGTGCACCTTCATACGATAAACGAGCCATTGCTCGGAGAGCGCCACTTTCTGGATCGCAAGCAGCAACCCGCGATCATGCGCAACATGAATGCAGCGAGATGAGATGATTTTTTCAGGTGAGCGTGAACTTTAGACGCAAGCGAGAGGTCGCAAAACATAGAGTCGCTGTTGAACCAAATAAGGATGTGAGATCTTTGTTGAAGTTGATTTGATTTGCGGATCGAGGGCATTTTGCCCGCGGGCGTGAATCAAGGGTGTGATCACCTCGTGAATCAACGGGTTTTTAAATTCATGTATTGAGCAGGGCCTTGAATGTGTCTCAAATGAGTAGTAGCCCACAGACAAACTACTCTTAAGCCCGCCCTGGGGAGTCCCAACCCCAGGGTTTTTTTACCTTTTTTCATATCATGTGACGATTTTCTGCAGGCTCGCTGCGGGGATTCTCGTCTGTGGTTCTTATAATGATCATAAGAGTGACAAATCCTGGCACAGATATTGGAAAGAGTTCAGTCACTATTTAAAATTGAATATTTCGTTGCAACCATCGCTCAGATGGCGGTTGAAATCCTTGGGTCCCGGAGAGTGCCCTCTACGGCACGATCTCTGCCGTCGCTGATTTAGCGCCTTTGATTTTTTTCTTTCCTGAAAACGCGATTTGCAGCTGTTCCCTATCAATGAGTGTTTGCCAGGACCTGTTCCCGCCTATAACCCTCAATGCGGAAATTCGGCCAGGAAGTCGGCCGATTTTCCGTCTAAAACTTTAAAAATCATTAACTATTATATAGTTAAGATAAATTGTTATCGGCCAGATTGTGCTATTTTAAGGCCTTTTATCGTCATGATACAGTCCATTATTTTCGCTGCAAAAGATCGGCCAAGAAACCGGCCAAATAATCCATTTTCATAAAAAATATATGTTATATTATAGGCTTAAAATAGAACAAGATCGGCCAAAATGCCTATTCTCGAAACCGTACAGCGAATTGAACCTACGCGCCTCGAAGGGGTTCCCGAAGGCATCGCGGATCTTGTCGCGGAAATCGCGGCAGCATCCAGCGTATTAGGTCGAAGCCTTCATCCGCGAACAGCGGCGCAGTTAGCTTCGCTCGTGCGACTCATGAATACCTATTACAGCAACCTGATTGAGGGACATATCACTCGACCAAGAGATATTGAACGGGCGATTCAAGGGCAACTCGATACTAGTAACGAACGTCGAAATCTCCAGATTGAGGCCGCCGCTCACCTTCGTGTCCAGCGCGAGGTCGATCGATTGCATTTTGCAGGCAAACTTCCCGATCCCGTATCAAAAGAGTTTATCCTTTGGTTGCATCGCGAGTTCTATAAAGATGCGCCTGAAGAGCACTTGCGAATCAAAGGAGAAAAATCTGAGTTCTTAATGACAGTGGGGGAATGGCGAAATCGACCGGAGCATGATGTGGCCATCGGCCGCCATGTGCCGCCTTCCAGTGAAAAGGTCATTGAATTCATGTCCTATTTCGAAAATGCCTTTCGCTTTGATAGTCTCGGCGGCAAAACTGCCCAGATGATTGCGCTCGCGGTCTCTCATCATCGCTTCAATTACATTCATCCGTTCCCGGACGGTAACGGCCGCGTCAGTCGCCTGATGAGTCATGCACTCGCACTAAAAGCCGGAATAGGCGCGCAAGGGCTTTGGTCAATATCGCGTGGTTTGGCACGTGGAACCGCTCCAAGTGTCGATGGCCGCACAGAGTACAAAAGGTTCATGGATCATGCTGATATGCCAAGGCAGGGTGACCTCGATGGCCGCGGCAATCTCTCACGGCGGGCACTTGTTGATTTCGTGGAGTGGTTTCTGCGCGTGTGTCTAGAGCAGATTATTTTTATGTCGTCGCTCTTTGAACTGGATACGCTAGCGCGGCGCCTGCGTCTTTATGTTGAACGCGAAGAAGACCTAAAGCCAGAAGCGGCGCGACTGCTTGAAGAAGCGCTGATGCGTGGTAAGCTAGAGCGCGGCGAGGTGCCACGCATTACCGGTTTACCAGAACGCTCCGCTCGACGAGTTTTGCATGATGTTGAAAGTAAGGGATTGCTTGCGAGCGAAACACCCAAAGGGGCCGTTTCGCTGCGCTTTCCTGCCGAATCTTTGGAGATTCTTTTTCCAAAGCTGTTTCCAGATTCCGCGACCCGGCTCGAGTGACTTAAAGTTTTTCCTACTGTCCACATCCATAAACGGCCTGGGCAACAGCTCTGGCCACATAGCCATGGACCAACACCTGACAAGCCACAGTGTATTCGGTCAAACGTGAGGCCAGTAGCTGACATTGTAATCCCGCATTCTGGTCGGCCGCAGTATTGGCTCTGACCATGGATTCTTCATCGCAAACGGGTGGCGTCGAACTGCCAATGGCACCGTATCCAGTGACCAGACGCGACTTCTGCCTAAGAAGGCCAAGGTCTATCAGCATTAGGTCTGTCAGACGAAGGCCGCCGGACCTCGACAAGCTAGACCATGGTCTTGAATAATCCCGACTAACGCCGAGAAAAACAAAACCTAAGTCTAGTTTGTTTATGACCTTGGTCTAGAACTGCTGGACGAGACTTAAGCAAAGCACGACCTGGCCGAAGAGTGAGTTGTGATTGCAATACGGACTGGACGTCGGGTTACGGAGAACGATCATCTGAGTGACTGCAGGTGATTGAACGATGAAATAACCAGACCAAAGTCAGTAACTGCTTTCCAACGTGTTCACAAACCAAAAGGCGCCATCCATAAAAGGAAGGCGCTTCCTGCGGAACCTAGTAGGTAGGCGAACCAGGATCAGGCAGTGGAAGCTTGCACTTAACAAGGGGAGGCCTCAATGGGCTTAAGAATTTCTACCAACTTACCATCACTTGCTGCTCAGAGGAGCTTGGCTGGCAGCCAGCGCGAGATTCAAAAATCTTTTGCGCAGTTGTCTTCAGGTTCTCGGATCACAAAATCAGCTGACGACGCCGCGGGCTTGTCGATCAGTGAAAACTTAAAATCTCATATCCGTGGTTATCAACAAGCACAGCGTAACGCCAATGACGGTATCTCAATGGTGCAGACATCTGAGGGCGGCTTGGCCGAAATCAGTAACATCCTGACTCGACTCCGTGAATTGGGCGTTCAAGCCTCATCTGACACAGTCGGTGACGAAGAACGTGGTTTCATTAATAAAGAAGTGCAACAGTTGAAAAACGAATCGGATCGGATCGCGAAATCAACTCGCTTCGGAAAAATTCAGCTTCTCGATGGCACTGGCGGCCTCTTTTCCTTCCAGGTCGATATTAATAACGATGACTTTAATGACCGAATTTCTTTCGATTCAACCGAGCAGAAGGCCACCGTGGATGCTCTTAATCTGGGCGGCCTGGATTTCTCAGATAAACAGAATGCTCGAAATGCGCTTGAAACACTCGATGTGGCGCAAAAACAAGTCAACGGCTTTCGCGCGAATTTGGGCGCGATTCAGAACCGTTTGATATCAACTAGCGATAATATCGGATCGGCAGTTGAAAATCTCTCGGCGGCAAATTCGCGAATTCGTGATACGGACGTCGCACAATCGTCAGCTGAACTAGCAAAGAACAATATTTTGCTGACAGCGACGACCTCAGTCTTAGCGCAGGCGAACCAGGCTCCTGGTGTGGCGCTTAAGCTGATCACATAAATTATTTTTTAAATCTCGTTCTGGTAAGTGCGAGATTTGCGAGGGAAGGGGTTCTCCTGCCCTTCCCGGTACCAAACCTACCCAGAGAGTGCATTGAGCGCTCTCTGGAGGTACTTTGCGGTGACGCAAGGTGGGTCCTTGGTCCAGCATTGATTCGCGGTAAGGCCAGATTTACAGGCAAAGCTAAGCTTTGCGAAGAACTGGTCCGATAGAGAGCCAGTATGGATATTAAAGGGTTGCGATCAGTATTACCGTTCAATGTGCAAAACACGAAGAATGTTCGTGAACGCACCAAAACGGACAGTGCCACGGATCGCGAAGGAAATGGCCAAGCGCAAAGTGAGCAACAGCAGGCACGGCGCAATCTCTCGGAAGACGAGCTTCAAGAAGCCATGAAGTATCTCGAATCTCTTCCTGGAGTCAAAGAAAACGGCTTGACCGTGCGACTTGCGCAAAGCGAAGGCGTGCCGGTGGTCTACATAGAGGACCGCGACGGAAAAGTCGTGCGGCGCATTCCTGAGGCCGAACTCAGCATGCTCAATAAAAATAAACAAAAAAAGAGTGGCAATTTACTCAACAAAGCCATGTAGTCCCGGTATTAGGTCTGACTCAGCTGTCAAAATTCCATCATCTGCAGGCATTGAAATCCCGTCTTCCCTTTGTAAAACGCTTCCCAGCGATCTTCCGCAAAATGGTCTGAGCCAACTAATTGACTCACTGTTACAGCACTCCGTCTGAGAGAATAAGAGAGAAGGACACTTTGTCTTCTCAGGCGCTCGCAAGGCGTTTTCCATGGATGGAATTGAGAAGTCAGCAGGAGGATTGAACCGTGCCCATAACGTTCGGTGGAATGGCATCAGGATTGCCGCCCAACATCGTCGATCAATTGATGGACGCCGAACGTATTCCTGTGAAGAAGCTTCAGGCCAATAAAGAAAAATCAAACGATAAACTTAAACTTGTCACGGATCTCGAAACCAAAGTGAACGACGTCACCAAGAGTATCGGTGAACTCGCGAACACCCGCGGTTTCAGTGACATCAAACTGACTTCTGGTGATCCGAACATCGTCCAAGGCACAGTCGACCCCGCCAACGCTCAATCGGGAAGCTGGAATATCGAAGTCATTCAGCTCGCGCAAAAAGCCGCGGCGATGACCAATGGATTTCCGGATAAAGACCGCACACAACTCGGAGTGGGTTATTTTACCTTCACGACTCCGGAAGGCAAAAAAGAAGTTTACATCAATTCGAGCAGCAACACTCTTGAAGGAGCGGCCAACGCCATCAATGCGGCTCACATTGGTGTGCGGGCTGCAGTGATCAACGACCGAAAAGAACCCGATGCTCCATTTAAACTGGTGATTTCTTCAGACGCCATGGGGCAGGACAATCAGATTGAGTATCCGCGACTCTACTTTCTCGACGGTGACCAGGATCTTAACTTCGATTCTCAGCGTGAAGCTACGAACGGAATCGTGAAAGTCGATGGCTTTGAATTTGAAATATCTGACAACACTCTAAAAGACGTGATTCCGGGAGTGACGCTTGATCTCAAGCAATCAGCACCTGGCCGTAACGTCAACGTCACAGTCAAAGAAGATCTCGAACTAGTTACTGGAAAAATTAAGTCGTTTGTTGATGGGATGAACGGTGTTTTGGGCTTCATTCAGACACAGAACAAAGTCGATAAAGCGACTGATACGACAAAAACTTTGGGCGGAGATTCGTTACTGCGCTCAGTTGAAATGCGCATGCGCTCCCTGGTGCAGAATCCGCAGTATGGCGTGAAGGGCAGTGTTAAAACCCTGAACCAGATCGGCATCCTTTTCAATCGCAGCGGTTTGCTGGAGTTCGATCAGAAGAAGTTCATGTCGGCCCTTGGGCGTGATCCGGGTGGGGTTCAGGCCTTTTTCGCTGGTGACGGCTTTCAAGTGGGATTCATTCCGACGTTGAAGCGTGAGATTACGAATTTGACCAATCAATCGTTTGGTCCGATCACCAACCGGAAAAAAGGCCTGCAGTCTAAGATCGAGCAATTTGACCGGCAAATTGAGACCAAAGAAAAGCAGTTGGAGAAAAAAGAAGAACAGCTGCGAAATAAGTTCGCAAAACTTGAAGAGACGATGTCGAAGATCAAGTCGTCCGGCGCGCAGATGGCCAGCTTTGGCGGCGGTGGCGGCGGTGGCTTTGGTTAATGGCTTTCAGCTAGCCTAGACTTAAATTTTTTTAATAAAACTTTCGGTGATTAGGTTTAGGAACTGCAACCAATACCGATAAGAAGTGAGACAGAGTTAATTTTTTCGTGAGGGTCAAGACAGAGATGAAGAACGCGTATCAGAAGTATAAGAACACGTCCATTCAAAGTGCCAGCCGTGAAAAGCTATTGTTGATGATGTACGAGGGCGCCATTAAGTACGTCAAAATGGGGATTATTGCCTGTGAAGAAAAAAAGATCGCCGATCGCGGCGTCAATATTGGGCGTGCCTACGACATCATTATGGAGCTGAATAATACCCTTGATCACGGTGTTGGTGGCGACATTTCTAAAAATCTTGAACGCCTTTATATGTTTATGACCGACCAGCTGACGAAGGCAAATTCAACTGGCAGCATCGAGCCACTGAAGACAACCCTGGGATTGCTCGAGACCTTACATGACGGATGGGTCAAAGCGGTGGAGTCTTTGAAGAAGGAAAATTCGGAAAAGACCCCGGAAAAAGAAAAGTAACTTTTATAATCAATGTATCAGCGACGCATTTTCTATGGAGGGAGAATGGAAAGAATCATCACGTTACTCAACGAGAAAAACCATTATCTTGAGAAGTTTTTTAGTGTGAATGAACACGAACTTCTCAATTTCGGGGACGGCTGCTTCGACAACGTCGAAACTTTCTATAACGCCCGAGATAAGATTCTGGATCTCATTCACTGTATCGATGAACTCATCGAAGAAGAAAATAAAAAAT